>CAINOM010000667.1 GCA_903851455.1 uncultured Bacteroidota bacterium
ATTTGTTTTAACTTCGCCCCTGCACTATCGTCTACACAAAATGAAATATCTACCAATTCCATCAAAACTATACGAGCAAAACAGGCAGCGCTTTATAAAGAAGATGAAGCCGAACTCTTTGGCCATATTCCCCGCCAGCCCGGTATTCCCGAAGAGCGGCGACGGCACCTATGGTTATAAGCCGGATGCAGATGTGCTATGGCTGTCGGGCATCACACAGGAAAAAACGATCGTAGTGCTCTACCCCGACAACCCGGATAAGAACATGCGCGAGGTGCTCATCCTGCTGCGCCCTAATGAGCTGATGGAAAAATGGGTAGGCCACAAACTGCGCAAGGATGAAGCGACCGCGATATCAGGTATTAAGAGTGTGCAGTGGCTGGATGGTTTTGATACCCAACTACAGGTGATGATGAACAGCGCTGACACGGTATATCTCAATACCAACGAACACAACCGCCTGGATACGGAGCTTTACCGCACCGACCTCGTTTTTGTGGAGGAGGTAATAAAGAAATACCCGGTACACACCTATGATCGCGCAGCGCGCATCATGAAAGAATTGCGCAACATAAAGACAAAGGAAGAAATAGACGTAACCAAAACAGCAATAGATATTACCGCCAAAGCATTGGACCGCGTACTGAAGTTCGTGAAGCCCGGTGTGATGGAATATGAGATCGAAGCAGAGATAACGCATGAGTTCCTGCGCAACCGCGCCACGGGCCATGCTTATGGCTGTATCATAGCATCAGGCGACCGTGCGCGCACCCTGCATTATGAAGAGAACAACCAGGAGTGTAAAGACGGTGAGCTGCTGCTCATGGACTTCGGCGCAGAATACGGCAACTACAATGCCGATCTCACCCGCACCATCCCGGTAAACGGCAAATTCACCAAGCGTCAGAAAGAAGTATACAATGCTTGCCTCGCCGTGCATAATCACGGTAAGAAGATACTCAAGCCCGGCCTGCCTTTCCAGGACTATGTGAAGAGTATAAATGCCGAAATGGAAAAGCAGCTGCTTAAAATAGGGCTTATCACTAAAGAAGATATTAAGAAACAAGACCCCGACAATCCTGCTTTCCGCAAGTATTTCTACCATGGCGTTACCCACTACCTGGGCATTGTTGTTCACGATGTAGGCTCTTATATGGATACGGTAAAAGAAGGTATGTTGTTCACTATTGAGCCCGGTATCTATATAGAAGAGGAAAAAATGGGCATCCGTATTGAGAACAATATCTGGATCACTAAGAACGGTAATATTGATCTCTTTAAAGACATGCCGATAACGGTGGAGGAGATTGAAGCCGCGATGAAAAAATAAACTGGAACTTTTATGAAGAAGATAAGCTGTTTGATACTGGCATTGTCTGCCTTTGCCGGTAGTGCCTCCGCACAATTTTATGTAAAACTGGGCGCAGGCTATGCGATCCCACAGGCGGCGCAAACCTTTGACGGCACCGGCCAGGTATATAACGGCACCCAGCACAACACCTCCTATACCCAGACCTACACCGTCAAGCCCGCTTCCTTCTCAGCCGGCGTTCAGGGCTTCCTGGGGATCGGCTATATGTTTAGTGAGCACGTAGGCGTGGAGCTGAACGGTAATATCGGTATCAAACCAAAAAAATACACGTATTCGATTGACAGCATAATGATCGGTGGCGTGGAATCCAAGGTAAGTGTAGTGCAGCAAGCGAAGAGCCCGTTCATCCTGATGCCGGCACTGGTGCTGCAAACAGGCGGCGACAAACTTAATCTGTACACACGCTTTGGCCTCGCGCTGCCACTAAGCAACGGAATAAAAGAAGACCAGGTAATTACTAACCTGCCGGGCGCAGGCGCGGTAGAAACCGATGATTTCACCTTTAATATTAAAAACAGCTTCTCGCTCGGTTTTGCCGCCGCAGCGGGCGTGCGCTACAAGCTCAGCGACAAGCTTAGCCTTTGGGGAGAAGTAAGCCTGCTGTCTATGTCGGTATACGTGAAAGAAGCAGACCTAACGAATGTAACTGCTAATGGCCAGTACATTCCGCTGTCGCAGGTAAGCGGACCCCAGAAGATCAAGTATAGTCGTAATGCAACCGTAGACAGTAACCAAACGGTTCAGCCGGCATACTCGCAGCCTTTTAGCAATATTGGCCTCAACGTAGGCCTGTCGTTCACCTTGGGCGAAAAAAGGCAGCGCGGAAATCACCGCATGAACAGCGATGAAGGGGAAGAAAGCAAAAAACCATTCAGAAGGCGCTAAGTAGAACTACCTCAGCCTGTCCATAGATTTTACCAGCTTGTCGTCCTTGCGAATTCCCAGGATAGCAAGGAAAAGAAATACCAGCGACATTACAGGTAAAACAGCGCCTATCCAGTAGCTGCCGCTCGTTGGTGGGGGTATGGCTTTACCCAGCCCGTTAACCCGCGCCAGCATCATTGCAATAAAACAAACAACCCCGCAAAAACTCACGAAGGTCATTGCATACTGCCGCTTTCGGTTGCCGAACATGAATATGGTGATGAGCGGCAAAATGGTGATCACCACCGCATTGAGCAGCGAAGGATAATGGTTGTTTACGTCCACCTGTCCCAAAGTATCTACGCCATTAACCACAGTATGCATCTTATAGAACGCGAAATAAAACACACCCGCGTTCAGCAAAGCAGCTAAAAAAAGAAAAATTGATTGTTTACGCTGTATCATTTTGTTTTAGTGATTAGGAATTTGTTCTTAGGAATTGGGATTGCTCTGATAAAACTACGACAATTTATTACCCGTTTCAATCCAAATTACTAATTCCCAACTCCAAATTCCAAGAATTAAGAGATCATATCCTTTCCAAAATAAGGCTGTAGTGCCGCCGGTATCTTAATACCCTCGGGCGCCTGGTTGTTCTCCAGCAGGCACGCCATAATGCGTGGCAGGGCAAGTGAACTGCCGTTAAGTGAGTGCACCAGTTGTGTTTTACCGCTGCCATCCTTATACCGGATCTTCATCCTGTTTGTCTGGAAAGTTTCGAAGTTGGATACCGAGCTCACCTCAAGCCAGCGCTCCTGCGCCGCGCTGTATACCTCAAAATCGTAAGTAAGCGCAGATGCAAAGCTCATATCGCCGCCGCAAAGGCGAAGTATACGATATGGCAGGCCAAGGGATTGTATCAGTATCTCCACATGCTTCACCATACCGTCCAGCACATCATAGCTACCTGCGGGATTGGCGAGTTGCACTACTTCTACTTTATCGAATTGGTGTACACGGTTCAATCCACGCACGTCCTTGCCGTAAGAGCCGGCCTCGCGGCGGAAACAGGGTGAGTAGGCCGTCATTTTCACCGGCAATTCACTTTCCTGTATGATGGTATCACGATACAGATTCGTCACCGGCACTTCGGCGGTTGGTATCAGGTAAAAATTATCGGCCACGGCGTGGTACATCTGTCCTTCCTTGTCAGGGAGCTGTCCGGTACCATATGCCGATGCTTCATTCACCATAAAAGGCGGGCAGAACTCTTTATATCCTGCAGCCATGTTATAATCAAGAAAATAGTTGATCAGTGCACGTTGCAACCGCGCACCCTGTCCCATGAAAACAGGGAAACCGCTGCCGGTTATTTTATTACCCAGCTCAAAATCTATAAGTCCGTATTTAGCGGCAAGTTCCCAGTGAGGCAGTTTCTGCGCACTGAGATCGGGGATATTTCCGCTCTCACGCACCACTTCATTTTCTTCCGGGGTCTTGCCTGCCGGTACACTGCTGTGGGGCAGGTTGGGCAGGCGCACCAGCATATCCTGCAGTTCTGTTTCCAGGTCGCTGAGTTTTTGTGCTATATCTTTTGCCTGCTCTTTATGCAGTCCCACTTTTTCCTTCAGCAGTTCAGCACCTTCTTTATCGCCCTTGGCCATCAGCTGGCCTATGCTCTTTGCCGCTGCATTTTGCGACGAAGCCAGTGCATCATTTTCTACCTGCAGCGCACGGCGGCGCTCATCGATGTCTATGATCTTATCAACAAGCTCCAGCTCTTTGAAGTTTTTTTTCTTCAGTCCTGCCAGTACCAGTTCCTTGTTCTGCCTGAATAAATGTATGGGCAACATAGTAGTAAAATTATTGGTCGCAAAGATAATCGAAAACCCCTTACTCCCGTGCGCCCCCGGCAGGAATTTACCATTATTAAATTCAATAGAACGCAGCCATTATCATGTTTTTCGCTCCTTCAATAAAATTATTACTCGCCATAAGTGGAAAAAATATACTAGTTACGGCGGGTAATAATCAAACTACTTTCTCTGAAAACTAAGATGAGAACAAGGCATCCATGGTTATTTCATTGTCTGCCAGTTGCTGCTTGTATGGGTTATCTGCAAGTCCGTAGGTAGTAATAAATGTCAGCAATAGTGTCTTTCGCATACCTGCCTGTTTGCGGAAAATCATAAGCTTGTTTTCAAGTTCGGCGGCATATTTCCTGTCTATGCTGAAGGGCTTAACACTGAATTTTATTTCACAGATATTAATACAATGGTCTGCCCGGTCTATCAGGAGATCTATCTGCGCCGCTGCGCTCCCGGAATTATACCAGGACGATGACGTAGACTGTACCCCGCCTATCTGCAGGCCATTTTTTATTTGTGTAGTATGCTTCAGACAAATATTCTCAAATGCATAGCCGCACCAGCTTATATAAGCTGGGGTTGTCTGCCGGCTAAGCCATTGCCCTTTTTCATTACCCTTCAGGTTTTGCATGAATTTGAAATAAAACAGCGAGAATTCATCCGTAAGACGATACAGGCTGTCCCGCTCCTTTTTTTCAAATGGGTAGGTCTTATCTATAAAACCACTTTCGGTGAGCTCTTTTAAAACTGACGTTATACCGCCGCCGGTCGGGAATTTTCCTGCCTTAAGGAGCTCAGACCGCGTAAGCCCTTTATTCTTTTTGGCAAGCGCCTGTATTACTTGTATATGTTTCTCCGGCGTATTAAATAATGCGGTATAGAGATTATCAAATTCATTGGCCAGTACTCCATCCTTGGAAAAGCATATCTTCTCGATATTCTGTGCCGTGCTTTTCCCCCGTTCTACAGCGTTCAGGTATGCAGGCACGCCCCCCATTACCATATATAGCTGCAATAACTGATAATGGTCCAGCACTATGTTTTTATGCCGCAGGTAGCTTTCAGTTTCTTTTAGTGTAAACGGCAGCAACCTGATACGCCGGGTGATGCGGTTGTGCAAACCACCTTTATTATTTACCACTTTGTCTATTATCCATGATGCAGCAGATCCGCAGATCACTACCAGTATATCCGGTCGCTGCGAAGCGAACATATTCCAGAAATAACTGAAAGACGAAAGAAAGCCGGATTTGTGACTGTCCAGCCAGGG
>CAINOM010000668.1 GCA_903851455.1 uncultured Bacteroidota bacterium
CCTAAACGTTGAAATATATTCAGTTCATGCCCATTCACTTAGCCGTATTCACTACCCGGAAGCAGATGGAGCGATATGATATTCGTCATCTGTTGTGAAGATGGGTGGGCTTAATTTTGCTGAAAATATTTGGATAATGGTCAGTGCTAAATTGCTGGAGAAATATAATGTGCCTGTGCCGAGGTATACCAGCTATCCTACGGTGCCGTATTGGAAGGATCATATAGATGCCGGCCAGTGGGTGAAAACCTTCTCTGAGCGGTTCCGTGGTATGAGCAAGGAAGGCGTGAGTTTATATGTTCACCTGCCCTTTTGCGAGTCGTTGTGTACTTACTGCGGTTGCAATAAGAAAATAACCGGTAATCACAGCGTAGAAGCCGAATATATGTCCGCCATTCTCAAAGAATGGGAGCTGTATACGGCTTTGATGGTCGAAAGACCCATCATTAAAGAGCTTCACCTGGGAGGCGGCACACCCACCTTCTTTTCTCCGGCCAACCTTGAAATTCTTCTGTCCGCCATTCTGGACCGGAGTATTGTTCATCCGGAGCATGAGTTCAGTTTTGAGGGACACCCTAACAACACCACAAGGGAACACCTGGAGCGGCTATATCAACTTGGCTTCAGGCGGGTTAGTTTCGGTATACAGGACAATGATCCGGAGGTGCAGCGCATTATCAACAGGGTGCAGCCATTTGAGCAGGTGCAACACGTTACAGAAATGGCGCGTGAGATCGGCTACAAGTCCATAAACTTTGACCTGATATACGGACTACCGCGCCAAACGGAGGAGAGTATAGCAAGGACCGTTAATCAATCTATTTCCCTGAGGCCCGATAGGGTAGCGTTTTACAGCTATGCGCATGTGCCATGGACCAGCAGGGGACAGCGGCTTTTTGACGAGCACGACCTGCCATCGGCGGCGGAGAAAATTAGACTATACCAGACCGGCAAACGGTTATTTTCTGAAAACGGTTATCATGACATAGGTATGGACCATTTTGCGTTGCCGCAGGATGATCTGTATTTGGTATCGCAGGCAGGGAAGCTGCACCGGAATTTTATGGGGTATACGACACAAAGTACCAGCCTGCTGATAGGTCTGGGCGTGTCGAGCATAAGCAGTACAGGTAATGCCTTTGCGCAAAATGCGAAAACGATCCATAACTACTACAACCAGATCAGCAGTGGAAAGCTGGCAATCGAAAAGGGATACTTTCTGAGCGAAGAAGATGTCCGGTTCGGCAAATACATTTTGGACATAAGCTGCAAGAGGGCAACGGATTTTTGTAAAGAAGATATTCCTACCATAGAAGAGTTCTGTATGCCCGTATTAAAGATGCTGGAAACTGATGGCCTGCTCACGGTTCATGACAAAACGGTGATCGTGACAACCCTGGGAAAGAACTTCATCAGAAATATTTGCAGTGCATTTGACCTTCATTTGCTGAGAAACAAAGCGAATGCAGGGCAAAAAGTATTCAGTAATGCCATCTAGCGATCGTTGAGGTCGTGGTTAAAATATCCAGGCCAGCCATACTGCATGGTGGCGTTCCAGACTTCTGGCCTGACCTGGATGTTTTGATGAGCGTGCCTTTCGCTGAGGTAGCACGCTATTATCAACAGAAGCCTAACCGTAAAATTCAGCGGAACTTACCGGATCAGATTATTGAGTTTCTTTTCGTCAACAATAATGATCTTGCCGGTTTTAATGTCTACCAGGTTCTCGCTTTTGAAATCGCTGAGTGTCCGGATAAGGGATTCTGTGGCGGTGCCGGCAATCGTGGCCAGTTCTTCGCGGCTTATGTCTATCAGGTACGGCTCTTTCTTGTTGATGTGGTACTTCTTTTGCATGCTGATCAGCGCTTCGGCAACTTTTTTGCGCAGCGTGTTGTAGGCTATACCTAAAAGCTGTTCCTCTTTCGCAACAATATTTTTCGAAAGGAGGGCGATCAGCTTCCTGGCTATTGCCGGGTTGCTGTTTAGCAATTCTTCAAAGTCCTTCCGGGCGATGAGCGCCAGTTCTGTTTCTTCTATTGCTTCAGCAGTTTCTTTATAGGGGGAATTTTCAAGAAGGGCCGTATAACCGAAAAAGTCGCCCTGGTTATAAAGGTCTATTACCAGGTCTTTGCCGTCTTCATGCGTTTTATACGATTTTACTTTTCCCTTCAGGATGTAATAAAGGTAATGAGGGTGATTGCCTGTTTTATAGATCACCTGCCTCTTTTTGTAGTCGCTGACATTGCTCTCGGCAGTAAGATCTTCAAGCGTTTTGCCTGTGCTTACTGCGGTCCTTAATTCATTCAGTCCCTCGAGATCAGAGGTAAGGCTCTTCTTGATGATGTCATTTTTCCTGAGCCTGCTTTCTATGGCGTTTAGCAATTCATTGCCGGCAAAGGGCTTGGTGATATAATCGTCGGCGCCCATTTCCATGGCCGCCCTGAAATCGCTACGTTCACTTTTGGACGTGAGAAAGATAAACGGAATGTTTTGGGTCTGTGGCTCTTTGTGCAGTACATGCAGCACACCATAGCCGTCTATGCCGGGCATCATTATGTCGCAGATGATAAGGTCCGGCTTATTTTGTTGCGCAGCTTCGACACCTTCTTTGCCGTTAGCTGCAGTCAATACTTTGTAGTCAGACAATGTGAGGATCTCGGCAACATTTTCCCTGATGTCTTCATTGTCTTCTATTACAAGAATTGTTTTCATTTTTATGGTCGTTTATTGTTGGTAAATGTAATCGTAAACTTTGTTCCTTCGCCCAATTTACTTTCACACGCTATTTTGCCATTCATTAGTTCTGCATATTTGCTTACTATATGCAGACCCAGTCCTGTGCCCTGGATATTTGTGGCATTTGACGATCTGAAGAAACGTTTGAATAAGTTGTCAATATCTTCTTCAGGGATACCTATGCCACTATCTTTCACCGACAATGCAAACTTGTTGCCCCGGCTGTCGGTAGTTAATTCAATTACCGACTGCTCATTTGAGAATTTAACTGCATTGGACAACAGGTTGATAATGATGTGCTTCATCATAGACGTATCCAGAAAAACGAGCGAACTCGTTCCCAGGTGCTTATAGGATATAGACTGATCCTTCTTAAGCATATGCTGCACTTCCTGTATTATTTCCGCGACCTGTTCTTTGATATCGTACTCCCTATAGTTGGCGTCAATATTGCCTTCCTCGATCTTGCCGACGGAGAGAAAATCATTCAATATCTCTGTGAGTGAGGTTACGGATGATACGATCCTTTGAATGTGTTTCTCCCGCTGCGGCTGTTCTTCCGTTTTTGAATACCGCGAAAGCAGGTATGCGGATGAAAGGACTGCGCTTAAGGGTGTTCTGAACTCATGCGAAGCCATTGAGACAAAACGGGATTTGAGTTCGTTGAGTTCTTTTTCTTTTTCCAGAGCGGCGCGGAGTTCCGTTTCTGCCTGTTTTTTTTCTGATATATCTATTGCTATCCCCAGGTAGCCGGAGATATTATTTTGTGTATCCTTTAGCTGTGTAATATTGAGCGAAACGAAAAACAGGGAGCCGTCTTTTCTTACATAGTGCCATTCCTGGTTATTGTTATGGCCGGTTGCGGCGGCAGTCGTAAAGACTTCAAATCCCGGTGCTACCCGTTTTCCGGTTATCCTCGAAAGATCTTCGGCCCGCAATTCAAGTTCGTCCCGGAGATGGAAATCGATCACACTCTTTTTGCTGATGACGTCCGCGGCATTATAACCCAGCCATTTTTCGGCAGCGGGGTTGAAAAACTGCAGCAGGCCATTTTGGTCTGATACGAATATAATTGCCCCCGCGTGATTCCAGATATTATTCAGAAAAGTATTGACTCGCTCCAGTTCTGCATCTTTGCGCTCTGTTACCTTTATCTGGTTGCCGAGTTGCTCCACCGTTATAGCCAGCGACTGAGAGCCCTCCTTTACCTTTTCTTCCAGGTGAGCATTCAACTGTATGATTGCCTGCTCTGTTTCCTTCCTTTGTGTGATATCGTTGATAAAAGCCAGTGAATAGGCGTCGCCCTCTACCGTATAGTGCCCGAGGCTTACCTCCACGGGGAACTCGGAACCATCTTTTTTTAAGCCGGACAGCTCCATGCCCAGTCCCATGGGACGGCTGTGCGGATTTGAGCTAAAGTTTTCGCGATGTTTTACGTGCCGGGTGCTATAACGAGGGGGGATAAGTATTTCGACTTTTTTGCCGAACAATTCATCTTCGCCGTATCCAAACTGCTGCTCGATGTACTTATTAGCCATCTGGATCTCCCCGGCGGCATTTGTAATAAGAATACCGATACTCGCATAATTAAACAGGGCGTGGAATGTATCATTGTTTAATGTGGTAAAAGGCATGCTTAAATATAAGCTGATTTTTTCTAGTGAAATTTCTATTTTTTTATTTTTGGACGCTTTAGCCATAGATAAATTTACAAATAGAGCGTACGGAGGAGATGACGAAGATCAGTTTTGGAACTGATTATGGTCATTTTTTGTGGCAGCAGGAGTGGATCTGGCCATTGGAAACCTGGACTTTTGGGCTTACGTAGGGTATGCCGAGGTTTAAACCTCTAAGCAGGAAAAGGCAACCGAAGGAGAAAACAATGATCGGTGTGAATTTTTTATAATGTCCGTTTCTAAAGAAAGAGACACGATTCTTGAAGAGGATGATACTGATGAGCGCAGGCAGTGTACCGGTACCAAATGCATACATGAACAATGCTGCCTGGAATGGGGTGTGTAAAACCAAGGTGGCCGAAAGCGCCATGTAAACCAGCCCGCAGGGCAGCAAGCCGTTGAGCATACCCGTAATAGCAATTGAAGACAGTGCGGGATTGCCCATAAAATGGCTGAGCTTACGTTTCACAAATTCATTCCATGGGAGCTGCAACTGCCATTTTCTTTGAGACGGAAGGAACGATATGATGCCTGCTACTAATAAAGTGCAGCCGAGGATAACAGATATATACTGCTGTATTCGAGGATTGAATGCTCCCCTGAATGAAAAGAGGGTGATGGCCATAAGCGCATAGACGGATATGCGGGCAAAATGATAGAGTGCGATGGCATAGATGCGCCGTACGCCAGTGAAATTGTTGAACGGTAAGAACATCATAATGGGGCCGCACATGCCCACACAGTGCAGGCTGCCTGTGAGGCCCATCAGCAACGCTATTAAATAAGAGGGTATCATGACGCGTGCAGATCTAGCGTTGATTCACTATAGTAGCTCTTACCGTCAACCGTATAACTTACTTTAATGGTATAGGCAGTGCGCTGAAGGGTGGTGCGGGGGATGGTGAGCGTGTTGCCGGTAGTACTGATCGGGAAATTTTTATCCCAATCCTCGTTTGACGCGGAGTATAGGGTGACATTGCCCGTAAGTGGTTTATTAGCGAACTCTCCGGGGAATTCTAACACAATATCGTGCGCGTTGGCATGTATGGTGAGTGATCCGGCGAGGTCTGCCTGGTTCTTGCTGGCATCAAGTACCTTTTGGTACGCGATCTCGTCTTTGTAATAATCTTTGGACACAAGGTCGATCTTCTGGTTGCTGCTTGCCACAACGAGGCATACCATCATTATTACGAAGCCCGTGTAAAGTATCATGATTTTCCAACCCCA
>CAINOM010000669.1 GCA_903851455.1 uncultured Bacteroidota bacterium
ATAATGTTATAAGATTGAAACCTGTTAATTCAAAAAAATGGCACCATGCTATAATAAGGCCGTAGTGTTTACCCTACAAAGAAAATTGTAATTGACCGTTAATAGTGTATCCTTCTTATCAGAATATGACGCTAAGCTTTTTACTTTGTGCACTCAACTTTTGACTTTAGCCTATATTGTTATTACTTTTGGGCCAAATGATGTCACCCGAGCGGTTCTTTGAGCTGATGCTCAAAGAGCTTGAAGTACATACGGAAATGCAGCCTTATTATAAGTTCCTGGGGAAAAAGTCTTCGTGGCATTTCCGGAGAAATTATTTTTTAGAGCGGTTGCGCTATATTCAGAAAAACCTCGTTGAGCTTAACCAAAAAGGCGGCGCAAGCCCTGTGTCCATCTGGGACTGCGGTTGCGGTTATGGTACCACCTGCTTGTTCCTGGCCATGAATGGCATACGCACACATGGTACCACGCTGGAATTCTACTACGACACCATACAGAAAAGGGTGGCCTACTGGAGCCAGTACGGAGATACCTCATTATTTACCTGCAGCTACGAAAACCTGTTCGATAATCGTCCGGCTCCGGCCAGTTACGACTGGATCATTGTACAGGATACGCTTCACCACCTTGAGCCGATCGATGATGCCCTCGTAATATTCAGGGAAAGTCTTAAAAAAGGCGGCAAGGTGCTCTCGATAGAGGAGAATGGCAATAATATCATTCAGCGCATTAAGCTTTATAAGTACAGGGGCAATAAGCGCATTATCACCATCTGGGACGAGAAACTGCAAAAAGACATACTGATAGGCAATGAGAATATCCGCAGCCTGGAGAGCTGGGAAAAGCTTTTTGAAAAGAACGGATTTTCGATAAACGCCGGTAGCGTACAATATGTACGATATTACCTGCCCATTAACTACCGCTTTTCTGATCACGAAACACTGCTGGAAAAAGAGCGGAAGATACAGGCAGGAAAGGGCATGCGCCGGGAATATTTCTTTTTTGGGCTGAACTTCATCGCAGAGAAAAAGAACTGATAACCATCCCCGGGTTGATAATTGGAAGAATGGACACAAACCTCATTCTCAACAAAACAAGACTGGCGCCTACGCCCAGTGGCTTCCTGCACCTGGGCAATGTGCTGTCATTCGTTATTACGGCTGGCCTTGCAAAGAAGTCAAACGCAAAAACATTACTGCGGATAGACGATGCCGACCGTGAACGTACCAATAAACTTTACGTACAGGACATTTTCGATACGCTCGGTTTCCTGGGTATACCCTGGCATGAAGGCCCCCGGAACCTCCACGAATACGAACACGAATATTCACAGGTACACCGGATGCACTTATACAACATTGCGTTGCAACAATTGCGGGATGCCGGCTGCCTTTTTGCCTGCCAATGCACACGCACGCAGGTGGTGGTAAACAGGGATGAGAGTGTATACCCCGGCACCTGCCGCGATAAGAATATTCCCTTAGATGCCCCAAACGTAAGCTGGCGGCTGCGGACAGACAACAGCAAAATGCTTGCGGTAAAGACCTGGCCCGGCGAAGTGGTAAATGCTACATTACCGCCTACCATGACCGATTACATTGTCAGAAAGAAGGATGGCTTTCCCGCCTACCAGCTCACTTCCGTCATAGATGATGCCTATTTTGGAGTGGACCTTGTGGTAAGGGGGCAGGATCTATGGGGCTCTACGCTGGCACAGCTGTACCTGGCTTCTTTGCTTCCCGGTAACACTTTCGGCAACAGCACATTCTATCATCATCCATTGCTGACGGGCGCAGACGGAAATAAACTGTCGAAATCGGCAGGAGATACGTCTGTCCAGTTCCTTCGCAAAGAAGGCAAGCGCCCGGAAGATATCTATACGCTACTCGCAGGTATGCTGGCCGCAGGGCAAAGCGCAGAGAGCTGGGAAGAACTATTCAGGTTAATGGGCATTTGACTACGAACTAGAACGCTTACGATCACCATAGTAGTCCTCTGAGATCTTGCCCCACGTAACGTTTAATCCGGATCTTCTTTCGAAGCTGCGCCTGTAAATGGAAAAGGTCCAGGTCCAGTCTTTCCGCAAATGGAAAATATTCCATGTCGAAACGCTTGGAGACATACACGTATTTACGGTTGCTGCGTTTCATCTTGAATAAGACATTATCATACCCGAATTTGTATAAGAAAGACACCTGCTGAAACCGGTAATTATTGATGACCAAACCCTTCCCGTATATTTCATCCGTTTCTTCCGGATATTCCTTTCTCGACATGTCGTTCATGATCACACCCCTGCCCAGGGCATCCTCTACGTTATTCTCTGTTCGCAGCTCTGTTACGAAGGCTGTATCACGTGCCCTCGATTGATAATTTGGATAACCATAATAGACTATAAAGTAATCCCTGCTGGAGTCGTTGATGATGAGATTTTTTACAGGTGTGCTGTCCGCATTGAACAGAATGCCGTCGAACTTCTTTTGTTTTACTAGTTCCGCATTGGTATCTGCATAAAAGTAAACCGGGCAAAAGGTAATATGATCGCGGAAGTCAGCTATCATTTTTGTGCTGATGATGCCTGCATCGGTTTGCACTATATCAGCTTCCCTGTATTTCCGGGCTTTCTTAAGTGCCTCTATCCGGTTGTGCTCAGAGCGCAATTGCACAAGGACAACACTTGGGAATTTGATCAATGAATCGACGGTCTGATTGGCTGTAGTATCCTGCGCATAGCCATTATGGGCAAAGAAAGGCAAGGCAATGCAGAGCAGGATGATAGTAAACGTTTTATTCATAAGCAATTAGAAGTTTCAAAGATATTCAAAATAAGTTCAGGCAGAAACTGGCGCAATTTGAACAGCTTGCAAATAGCCCCAATGATATTGGGAATTGCTTTGCAATATCTGGCATGCAAATTGAATTTTTTAGGTACTATGCTGAAATATAAGCTGGC
>CAINOM010000670.1 GCA_903851455.1 uncultured Bacteroidota bacterium
AAGAATACCCTGATAACCTGGGCTAACAACCTGGCCGATCAGATATCAAAACAACCTGCTAAGTAGCAATATAGAGAACCCTTAACTTGTAATTAAACTACCTGATTTGAGAAAAGTCCTATTTTTACCCCCACTTTGACATCTGGCACAATTCTATTGTAGTACCTGGTGATCATCGTATTATTGCTGAATTTCTTTAAAACAAACACATGAAACAAACAAAGGTATTCTTACTGACTGCTCTTATTACTATCGCCGGTTTTGGCGCCATCATCTCACAATCATGTAAAAAGGACAAATGCAAGGGCGTGGCCTGCCAAAATACGGGCCTCTGCTCTAACGGCGTTTGTTCGTGCCCAACCGGTTATTCCGGAGCTTTTTGTGAAAACTCCAGCATCGTATACGTGAACAATGGCTATACCGACCTGAATATGGTGGTTGGTGGCGCTACTCTTGTCGTTCCGGCACTAAGCTCATCAAGTATCAGCGGACCAGCCGGAAGTGCGATACAGGTAACCAGCGTATATACCCAAGGGAGCTTCGGCGAGGCCATTGACTGGGCTGACTTTACGGATTACTTCCCAACCGGTGGTGATACACGTACAGAACCTTTTGATATTGCTGCAGGGTACTTTTTCCTGCAGATGAAAAATGTTAGCTCATACGTCATCAACTCATTATATGTGAATTATCAGACGCCTGCCGCTACTCATGAATACCCATACATACCCAATGATGGCCAAATTTATGACATCGGTTATTATGATGCCTACTCAACGACCGATGTACATGCAGAGGCCGGTGTAAATGTCTGGGATTGGAGCGGCGTTTCTTATGTCAAGAATTCCCTGTTTTCTGTGACAGCGGCTAATTAACGCTACTCAAACTCTTTCTTACATGCCGGACCGATAAACCTGTCCGGCATTTTATTTTCAGGGTCTAGCCACAATCCAAATGCCCAAAAGACAAATCCCCAATTCCATTATTTAAACCTGGGGTGATACTTCTCCAGTGTCTGCCGCAGGTAGCCGCGATCGAGGTGCGTGTATATCTCTGTTGTGGTGATGCTTTTATGCCCCATCATTTCCTGTACTGCCCGAAGATCCGCGCCGCCTTCCACAAGATGTGTGGCGAATGAATGCCGCAATGTGTGGGGGTGGATGTTTTGCTTCAACCCGATCTTTTGTCCCAGTTCCTTGAGTATCATAAATACCATTACGCGCGAGAGTGCACCGCCCCTACGGTTGAGGAACAATATGTCCTCGCTGCCCTTCTGTATTTTGGCCAGGTGGTTGCGGATGTGGTCTTTGTAGAGCAGTATATGCTTTACAGCGTCCTCACCAATGGGCACCAGTCGCTCCTTATTTCCTTTGCCGATCACTTTTATGAAACCCACGTCAAGGTACAGGTTGGACAGGCAAAGCCCTATCAGTTCGCTCACACGCAAGCCACAGCTATACATGGTTTCGAGCATGGCGTGGTTGCGCTGGCCCTCAGGTGTGCTGTGGTCTATGGCAGCCAGCAACTGATCTATCTCGGCCAGGCTGAGCACATGCGGCAGCGACCGGCGCAGCTTTGGCGCATCGAGCAGCTCGGTTGGGTCTTTTTTTACCACTTCTTCCAGCAGCAGGTAACGGTAGAACGACTTGATGCCGCTGAGCACCCGCGCCTGCGTTCCGGCCGATAGACCGAGTTCGTTAATGTTGACCAGCAGCGACTGCAAATGCTCCAGCTCTATGCGCTCTACCCCAACTCCGGGGTAGGCATCCTGCAGATGATCCCGCAACATGGCTACATCATGCAGGTAGGCCTCTATCGTGTTCTCCGACATCGACCGCTCCAGCATCAGGTAAGCCCTAAATCCTTTTATATATGCGTCCCACATTGCTTAATTTGAAAATGTGCAAATTTGAAAATTTGAAAATGCTTTCATTCTTTATTTGTTTTGTGTAATTTACTCACTAATCCTAATTACTCATTTGATATTTGCAATGCTATGGGCATTTTCAAATTTTCAAATTTGCATATTTTCAAATTAACATGCTTCACATTGCAATTGTAAACGGCCCGAACCTTAATCTCCTTGGCACGAGGGAGCCGGAAATATATGGCCGGCAGACGCTGGACCATTATCTAAAGCAGCTGGCCGAACGCTTCCCGCTGGTGCACCTGCATTGCTATCAAAGCAATGTTGAAGGCGAGCTTATTAACTACCTGCACAACTGTATGGGCATGATGAACGGCATTGTGCTCAATGCAGGTGCTTATACACATACCAGCATCGCCATTGCAGATGCGATCAGCGCCATAGGCCTGCCCGTGGTGGAGGTGCATATATCCAACGTACTGGCCCGGGAAGACTATCGTAAGACTTCGTTTATCTCCTCAAAATGCAAGGGCTCCATCAGCGGCCTGGGCATGGACGGCTATGCACTGGCGATACAGTATTTTGTGGATGTGTTTGCAAACCCAACCCCAACCCTCTAACCCCCAAAAAAAAACATAAAGAGGGCTTACCCATATTATCTGCACTTATTTATCATATCCTCGATCTATTGCTCAACTCAATCATCACCATTGCAAAAGGTTTTTAGCGAACGCTAAATTGTCGGTTCCCCTTCAGGGTTTGATGGTTTTCTGTATCCTCTCAGAAAATCTACTACATTCATCCGCTTCTTCCCTTCCAGTTGCAGCTCATCAATATACACCCATCCGTCGCTGGCTGCGAAACGCAGATAGGTGGCCCCGTCTGTATGGTGCGAACCGATCGCGGTATTGGGTGTTTCTGCCACTATATGCACCTTGAATACCTTTAGCTGCTTGTCGCCAAGCATAGTAAATGCCGCAGGGTATGGCGACAGGCCACGGATAAAATTGTTGATCTCAGCCACTGGTTTGTTCCAGTTTATGGCCAGGTCTTCTTTAAATATCTTGGGCGCATGTTTCAGCTCACTTGCGGGTACACTGTCCTGTGGCAGCTCCTGCAGCG
>CAINOM010000671.1 GCA_903851455.1 uncultured Bacteroidota bacterium
AAACTACCTGAATCTCGCCAAGGAGATACTGCAGAAAAACAACATGACCAAGATCAAGAATGAGGATAAGATCTTTGAAAAGGAAGAATAGAAGGAAGTTTTGAATTTTGAATTTTTACTTTTGAATTTAAGAAATGTCGCAGGTAAATAAAAAACAGGGTTTAGGGAAGGGGATACGGGCGCTGCTCGATACTATTGACGATGAAATAAAAACTTCGAAAGATGCTGTGCCTGCAGCAACCGGTCAGAACAACAATAACACGAATACCAACAACAATTCCGGCATAGCACGTATACCGTTGAGCCAGATAGCGGTAAACCCCAAACAGCCGCGCCATGATTTCGATCAGCAGGCTTTACAGGAGTTATCTGAGAGCATCAAGCTTCATGATATCATCCAGCCGATAACGGTAATCAGAACCAGTCCGGGTAAGTATCAACTGATAAGTGGTGAGCGTCGCCTGCGCGCTTCGCGCATGGCGGGCCTTACGGATATTCCTGCTTATGTGCGCACGGCAGACAGCCAGCAGGTGCTGGAAATGGCACTCTTGGAAAACCTGCAGCGAGAAAACCTCAATGCTATAGAAATAGCGATGAGTTATCGCCAGCTGATGGACGAGTGCGGGCTGACGCAGGAACAGGTAGCGGAGCGAATGAAGAAAGAGCGTAGCACTGTAGCCAACTATTTACGTTTACTTAAGCTTCCTCCCGATGTACAAAAGGCTGTTCGCGACCGGCAGTTGAGCATGGGCCATGCACGTGCCATAATCGGGCTTGAGCACGTAGAGCAGCAGCTATATGTCTTCCGCGAGACGATGCAGAAAGGCCTGTCTGTTCGTCAGGTAGAGCAGATGGTGAAGGATATGGGTACGGATAAGGCTCCCGTTGTGCAACCTAAGGCCGCAGCCACAAAATTAGCGCCGGCTTATAAACGTATTGAGGATAGCATGGCATCGCACTTTTCCACACGCGTAAAGCTGGACCGGAAAAAGACCGGAAAAGGTACCGTGGTTATAGAGTTTTATAATGATGACGACCTTGGGCGTATCATGGAGAAGATGAATCTCTGATGATTTCTCAACAATATTATTGCGGTATACCGCATAAAAAAGCAGGGGCTCAAATGTTTGAGCCCCTGCTTTTTTTAAAGATGTTTTTCAAGAAATGGGTGTTATTCGTCAGAAGATACATTCACATCAGTGAGCGTATAGTAGTACATGCCTTGCCTGCCGGGATAGAAGCCTGCGATCTGGGCACTCTTACCCGCTGAGAGGGCAATGAGCAGATCGCCGGCAGAGCCTACCGGGCTGTTATTCACCTGCAGTATCACAAAGCCTTTGGTCATTTTCGTCTGCCTGGCAAATGCTCCGCGCCCCAGATCAGTTAATACAACTCCCTTGTCTGTGCTATAGCTGCTTTTTTCACTTTCGGTAAGCGGGCGGAATGTAGCACCCAGTATCTTTGGGTCGCCTTTCATTATTTCAGTAGTGCCGTTCAGGTTGGTCAGCAGTACGTTTGTGTTCACCTCCTTGCCGTCGCGGTTATAAGTGATGCTTACATTGTCGCCGGGGTGATAGCGCGCCACTAATTCCTGCACTTCACCCTTTGTGTTTACCAGTTCCCCGTTTATCTTGGTGATGAAGTCACCCTTTTGTATACCTGCCTTAGCGGCGCCACTATTGGGGCGTACGGTTACCACGTATACACCGTCATGCTTATCGAGCCCGGTTGCAGCCTGTTGCTCTGCTGTGATCGACTTATCTACGTATTCTATGCCCATTATCGCGCGCTGCACAGTACCATATTTTATCAGGTCGTTTACAGCTTTACGTACGATGTTAGAAGGTATTGCATAAGAATAGCCGGCATAAGAACCCGTTGGGGAGGCTATCGCGGAGTTAATACCTACCAGTTGGCCGGTAGTATTTACCAGCGCACCACCACTGTTACCTGGGTTTACGGCGGCATCTGTCTGTATGTAAGACTCGATAGAATGGTCTTGCTGGTTGATGCCCAGGGAGCGGCCCTTGGCGCTGATAATGCCGGCTGTCACAGTAGCATCCAGGTTCAGCGGATATCCTACTGCGAGCACCCACTGACCCAGCTTCACCTCATCGCTGTTCGCGAATTCCATAAATGGCAGGGTTTTCTCCGTGGTTATTTTCAGTACCGCGATGTCTGTGGATGGGTCAGTCGCAACTACCTTGGCCTTGGTGTCATAGCGGTCGTTGAAAGTTACGATCACTTCATCCGCATCTTGTACGACGTGGTTGTTTGTAACTATATAGCCATCGGGCGAAATAATGACGCCTGAGCCTGAGCCACGCTGCTCGGGGATCATATATTTCTGCGGTCCAAAGAGCTGGCTGAACATGTCGTTGTTGTCAACAGTTACTACGCGTGACTTTAGTGTTGTTTTTACATGTACTACCGCCCTTACAGCAGACTCAGCCGCCCCTTCAAAGTTAACCGGTGCTGCCGGGTTGATGGTGCCATTGTTGTTGTAAGAAACATAGCTTGCCGGTGTCGATCCTGGTGAGCTCGCAACTGTAAAATAGGGGGTACTGTGCTGATAGTGGGATACCGCGAAAATTGTCATTACAGATGTCAGTGCAGCTGTTAAAATGACCGGGAATAATCTGGTTTTCATATTTGTTAGCCGTTTTTTTTTGTTCTGTATTAGTAGCTCAAAAATAATTCCTATTGATATTACAAATTTGTTAAAACACGCAACGGAACGTTAAGAAATTACTCCACGTAAAAAAAAGCCTGCCGGTTATCCCGGCAGGCCTGAACCACTATTATGCTTAAAACAGCGTTTACTGTACAGCTATACGGGCAATAGCAGAGCTGTTGCCATTGTTCATTTTAGCAACGTACATACCTGGTGCAAGGTGAAGACTATTGATGGTTATTGTACCACCATTTTGTGCGTTCACAGTTTCAGAATGCAGTATGCGTCCGGCGATGTCATAAATTGTTAAAGTGTATGCACCGGCGTCAGTTACATTGTATGACAGTGAAATTTTGTCAGTTGTAGCCTGTCCGAGTGCTACCAGGGAGGTGGTTGGCGCAGTTGGCATATTTGTTACACCAGTTGTGCTGTTCGAATACATAAGATGGAAATCATCAATGCCGCTGGTCGTGCGCTTGCCGCTGCCGCCCAGTGTGTTTGTAGAGCCGGTAAGTGCTGCTATACGGATCCAGACGTTCTGGCTCTGGTTGTCCAGCAGGTTGCCGAAGTTTACAGTTACCGGAACATTGGTGAATGTATAACCGCCTGTGCTCATAGAGGTTGCAGTTACCGAAGCTGATGGTACTGGTGTGAATACGCTGGGCGATGTGCCAAAGCCATAGTCAACGGCCCACGTGGTAACGCGTGGAGACGTCTGGTCGAGGGACTCGAGGTTGAATGTTGCCATGAAATTTGAAAGGCCTGTGGTGTTAGCCGCACAAAAAACGAAGGCCACACCCGGGTCATAACCGCCACTGCTCTTCTGGCGAACTGCGAATGCCCTGTTAGTTACTGCCTGCTCAGCACCGCAATTCATGGCGTTAGTGCCTGCACCTGCATCGTTCGATGGGCAATTCTTAAAGCCCGCGCCAAAGATGTCTGAAGCACACATTCCTGAAAGCGTATCGTTGCCCGCAGAATCTGCATAGCGTCCGTAAGAAGTAGAACCGAACGGAACGGGAGCGCCGCTTATGGAGTCAATATAAAAGTTACCATAACTCGAAGATGTAGCGCTTATGTATCCTGCCCATCCCGTTGGTAATCCTGAGCCAATGCCGTCAAAGTTCTGTGAGTAAGAGGTGCCCGTAAGTGTGTAGGGACTTACCTGTGCAAAGGTGGTACATGCACCTGCTAATAATGATGCTAGTAAAAGTGTTTTTTTCATTTCTATCCGTTTAATTGTTCGTGCAAAAGTCATTTTATAGTATGTTCAAATTGTGATGCCGGTATTAAGAAATTATGACGCCAGGATTACCGAATTGTTAACCGCGGTTTTTTCTGCCGGTATTAGTGGCATCTTGGTTCGGTAAACTGTACATCGGTCGTATCCCTGATCTGAAACTGGTTGGTGCTTCCGTACACGGTCAATACTCCCGTGATGGTGCCATAGCCTGATGGGGTGATCGCATTGAAAAAAGTTGCGTAGCTGCTGTTGTACAAAACAATGGAGCTTGCAGTGCCCGAACCGCTATTACATTCCACCAGCGTACGGGAGGTGCTTGTTGCTGCACTGCTGGGCAGCGCATATACTGTATTCATTGACACGGTGTCAAATTGCATGTTGTCCAGTTTCAGCAACATATTCAGGTACGGGCCGGGGAATGACAGGTCTGTAAGCCGACATTCGCGTGGGATCACCGTGTTAGGATAAGACGCTTTTACAATAAAACTATCCTGCAGGGTAGGCGGGATGCCCGTTGCCGTGTTGCCGCCTGCGGTTACTGCATAAGCAAGCTCAGGATTACCTTTGTAGCTGGTAATATAGAGGCCCTTCAGCTTGATATACACCTTGCGACCGATCGGGTAATCGTTGTACAGGTAAGTATTTGCTACAGACACATTGATGCCCGCGGTACTATCCTGGATAATGATCTGCTTGTAGAAATTTCCTGAGTGGTCGTCGGCAATTACAATCCCATAGATGGTGCTGTCGCCGAGCACCCTGTACGAGCCATTGGTTCCCCAGAGCGGGCTCACCAGGTCTCTTATTTTCAAATTGACCGGCAGGTGGGGGTCAAAACTGCTGAGATCCGGCGGGTTATCAAAGGACTTCTTTATACAGGAATTGATTGCCAATGTACCGATAAGTGTTAACCCGAGCGCTGCGAAACGTATACCTTTCATTTTATTTCTTATTTAGAAGTTTTAAAATTATTTTGATCAAAACCGGAGGCTGATGTTCAGGAAGAAATTGATACCAGGTCCGTAGATGTATTTGTTAGGAAACTTAGCCGGTATATTATTCGTGAAGTCGTAACGTAATTGCTCGAAGCCTGTATTGATCACATTTGTATTGTTCAGCAGGTTGCTGATACCGCCGCTCAGGGCAAGCACGGTATTGTGTGATATTTTATTGGCAAAGCCCCACTTTTTTGACAGTTGGAAATTCTTTCCGAAGCGCAGATCAACTGTAAATGCAGAAGGTAGTTTTTCCTGGTCGAACACCGCATGCCACTCAGGGGTGCCTGCCGAGTAGTAAGCTGCAGCTGCTACCGTGCGGCGGTTCGGGTTGATCGACACATAGTTCCTGTCGAAGTAGTTGAAGTTTAAATTGATGTATGCATTTTTGACAAATTTCGGACGATAGTTAAAGCCTAGTGTGGCCGCTGTCTGCGGGCCTGCAGACAGAAAGTAGTTCTTGATAAATGTCCGGCTCGTCTGGTGACTTGTGTCGTTATCCTGGTATACAGCGATAGTCGGATTGTCGGTATAAAATGCCTGGCCAACACTTGCCACACCGATTATGCTCAGGCCGCGCATCAGTTTGTAATCGAGCGCCAGCTCTGTGCCAATATTTCGCGTGCTTTCTCCCTGCATTACATAGTTCACAAAGGTGTTGTAGGCAGGGTCATCGTTGTAAAAACGTTTTATTTCGGTAACGTTCGTTGCATCACTTACATAGCCTACCAGGCGCGCGGTGAGCTTTGAAGAGCTGAGCATATAACCCGCCTCCAGTGTTTTGTTTCTCTGGGGTGTAATACCGCTAACCGTCACATCTCTTGTCTCCGGTGATACGTAGGTATTGTCGGCAGTGGGTGGCGTTGTGCTAAAGGCCGCATTTACAAAGAGGAGATTGCGGGCGTCGATTTTGTAATTTATTCCTCCTTTTACAGCATAGTCAAAGAACGTTTGTGCCGCACTCTTTCCGTAGGATAGGGTAGGGAATACTGCATTCTCCATGAAGCCGTCCCTGCTAAACGATGTGGCGCCTGCATTTGCTGAAAGGAAGAAGCCAAACTTATCATACGTATATACCGCTTGTCCCCATACGAGGCCATTGTTGTAGCGAACCAGGTAGTCGTAGTCGATCTTATCGCCAACTCTTACCACCGGGCTTGGCGCCCTCAGATTGTTGGACGTGGTGCCCGCCGCTACAGATTGTTGCGTGGCAAACGAGTTGTTATCCAGGAAGTAGTCGCCGCCGAGTAAGTCTGTGATGACAGAGTATATCTCCGTGCTTTGAGAAGCTACGGTCAATCCGCCGGTTACCGTCATATTTTCATTTACTGCGTGCTCAATGTTTGAATTGAAGGTGAATTTTTTAAGAGCGTTCACTTTGTCAGCGAGGATATAGTGCGACAGGCGGTCTGATGCCTTGGTTACTGCCACGCCGCTGGTATTATAGAAAACGTAGCCGGTATCCATTTTGTTGGCCGCATACATATCGTCCCAGTTTAGCTGCAGCACGTTGGGGTTATTGAGAATGGCTGTCCTCAATGCTGTAGCGGTTGTCGGGTCCTGGGGTACGATGTTGAGATAATAGCTTGGGAGTTTCTTATAGTAATCACCCATTGGATTTGATGCGCCGAGGTAGTATCCGTTACCGTTCCTGTCTTTTCCAAATTCATAGCTAACGGCGGTGTTCCAGCGTGTTTTGTCAGATGGTTTATACTCGTAGTTGAGGATAGTTATAGGCTGATAAACATTTCTTGTTGCGAAGTTGCGGATCTTACCATCATCATAACCCCAGTTGTGGTTGTAATAGTGAGTGCCAGCCAGCGAGTCGGCTTCTTTTGTCGCAGCAGCTGGTTTGGTATCATAAGTAGGCGAACCAAAAGTGGTAAGATTGAGGGTGCCCTTGCCGATCTTCTTGCTCGCGGCAGCATAGTAGGAATATCCATCGTAAGAGGTGCCCGGCACATATCCTTCCTGTGCCCAGCGGCGTGACGCTGAAACAGAGAACGCCCAGCCGTTGTTCATCATGCCGGTGTTGGCGGTTACCATGATCCTGTTATTGTAGTTTCTGTCGGTAATAGTGTAAGACACATCCATACCCTTGCGCTGGTCAGCAGCAGTAGCTTCTATATAAGCTGATCCGTTGAGGCCTCCAAACATATAATCGGAAGGGTTAAGTCCATAAACAATGTCGCGGCTGCGGAACACATCGGTCAGGCCACCCAGCATATTCCATGAAGCAAAACCGGTTTCCAGGTCGTTGATCGGTGTGCCGTTTACCTGTATCTCCTGGGCGCTGCGGGCATACCCTCTTGGACGGAACTGGTAGATGCCGAAGACATAAGTAAGGGTGCTGACGAACGGATCGCGGCTGGCGATCACCAGTCCGCCGGAGCTTTGCAGGCTCACGCCATCATCTTCCGATGCAGTGTTCTCTTCAAGCGCTATGGTCGGTATCTCTAAACTTTCCGGTGAGGCTCCTGCGTCATTGGGCGTTATGAGGATGTCGCCCATATCCACCACGTCTTTGTCAACGTTTATGTTTATGGTTTCGGCTTTTGCGTTGTAATTGCTGATCGTCACCGATTGTGCGCCAAATGGTACTTCGCTGATCTCAAAGTTTCCGTCTCCGTCAGACGTGGTGAAAACGTTCAAAGCCGGTATCGATATTTTCAGGTCATTGAAAGGCGCCTTGGTTGTTGCGTTTACCAGCTTGCCTTTTACTATAGCCGTCTTTTTTTTGCTTTGTGCCTGGCTGGCGGAAGCGATGCATAAAAGTAAAACGATGATGGCAGTAAACTTCCGTGTCATGAGCTGAATTGATTTTGTAATTTCAATGAGGGTGCAAAACTATGAAGGCCGGTATCTAAGGCAGGTTTTTGGCGGTTATGTTATCGTTAAGGGAAAATAAACTTTACGTTATTTATTTATCCTGCTTCCTTTTTTCATCAGTAATTACAATTCCT
>CAINOM010000672.1 GCA_903851455.1 uncultured Bacteroidota bacterium
AATACAAACAGTGTCTGCGCCCAGTATGGTACCGGGCGAAGCCAATGTGCAATTTACATTTCGGATGCGTTGATTATTCTCATCGGCAATAAACACTCCGTGGCCTGTCTGGCTCACACATACAGCCCAGGGAGCATCAAGCTGCGCAAGGGTGGCAAGGTCGCCATCGCTGCCAAATGCCGGAGAACCGGTACCTGCAAAAACGTTAATAACACCGGTCGCAGCATCAATGATGCGTACCTGGCTGCCCAGCGAGTTGGCTATGTAGATATTACCAACGGCGTCCAGCGCTATGCACTCCGGGAACATGATGGTGGCTGTTGCCGCCACACCATTGGTCTCGCTGCCGGAGCCGGAGCCGTTGCCGCCTATGGTAGAAATAACGGCCGCTGTATTTATCTTACGTATCCTGAAGTTACCGTAGTCGGAGAAGTAGACATTCCCTGCCGTATCTATGGCGATGCTGGATGGCCCCGTAACCTGCGCTGTAGTGGCTGGAATACCATCGCCATTATAGCCCGCAGTGCCGGTGCCTGCTATGGTAGTGATAATTCCTGATGGGCTTACTTTTCTCACGCGCTCGTTCACTGCATCTGCTATGTACACATTACCAGCTGCATCAACAGCTACACCCTGCGGGTTGTGTATCTCTGCTGCAGTAGCAGCAGTGCCTTCGCCCAGGAATGCGCCGGTACCATCACCGGTAATAGTGGTGATGATGCCGCCGGAGATCTTGCGTATGCGCTGGTTTCCCCATTCTGAAAAATAGATATCGCCGCTGTTGCTTACGCAGATGCCCCATGGGCCGCTGACCTGTGCAGATGTAGCTGCAATGCCCTCCCCATTATAGCCCGGGGTGCCGGTGCCGGCTATGGTACTGATGATGCCTGATACATCGATTTTGCGGATGCGCTGGTTGGATACGTCAGCGAAGTAGACATTGCCCGCAGCATCTGTGCAAATGCCCCTGGGCAGGTTGATAAGGGCTGTAGTGGCTGCAATGCCGTCGCTGTTGTACCCTGCAGCGCCTGTGCCGGCAACGGTGCTTATTATCTGTGCGTTTGCCTGCATGGAAAGAGCGCACAGGGCTGCAAAAAGTGTTTTGGTAAAGTGTTTTTTCATCGGGGTAATTTTAAAATAACAATAATAAATATTTATAGAGCGCAAAATAATAATGCGGCAAGCGGCTACCTACGCTGCTATGCAAATGAGCTAACTTTACTTCACAAACCGCCTCAAAAAAGTGAAACCTTATACACGAAAACAATTCCTGGAAATAACCACCGCTGCCGGCATTTCTTTCTATCTCAGTGCCTGTGGGCTGAACAGCGATAAAAAGAAAGTAGCGAAAATCGTGCCGGATTCTGCAACGCCTGAAAAAAAGGTTCCCGCTCATACGCACCAGGCTCATATAGACCTTGTAGATAAGAACGACCCGCGCTATGATGAGCTCCGGAAGGGGTTCAACAAGCGCATTGATAAACATCCTAAAGTTATCGCGCTCTGTACGACCACAGCAGAGGTTGCCGCCGCTGTGCAATATGCGCATGAAAAAGGTTTGGCCATTGCTGTGAAGAGCGGCGGTCATAGCATGGAAGGTTTTTCCTGCAATGACGATGGCATGGTCATCAATCTCTCCAAAATGAATGCGGTGGAAATGCTTCATGACCACAAAATAAAAATAGGCCCCGGCTGCACGATCACCAGCCTGTATGATACCATACTGCCACAGGGCAGATTGCTGCCTGCGGGTTCCTGTGCCACGGTGGCCGTAGGTGGGCTAACGCTGGGCGGCGGCTATGGCATCTGCGCCCGCAGGTTCGGCCTTACCTGTGATCACCTCGTAGAGGCAACTATGGTAGATGGCAATGGCAACATTCACAACACAAAGGACGATACCGAACTGATGTGGGCCCTGAAAGGAGGTGGCACCGGCAACTTCGGCATTGTAACCGAAATGATCTTTACCACGCATCCCGCACCGCCAACACTACAGGCACATTACTTCAAGTCGAGAAAGCTGAGGCCTGAGCGGGCCGCAGCTATACTGCAGACCTGGATGGAGCTGGCTCCGCAACTGCCCGATTCTTGTTTCTCGGGTTATGTGCTCAATGGCAGCACGCTCAACATCCTCATTACCAACTACGAACCCGACAATGAGCAACTGCCGACGCTGTTAAAAAAGCTGGCTGCGGTGGTCGATGAATTTCGCAGCAGCCATACCGGCACTCTGCAACGCATGCTGCGCAACTACTATGGGGTGGGTAAACAGCTTTATTTCAGGAACTCATCGGCAGGCTTCTTTAAAAGTTACGCTGATGTGGCGCCATTTATAAAAAGACATCTTTGAGCAGGTGATCGCTACGCCGGGCATGATCTACCAGGTAAACACCCTGGGCGGGAAAATAAATGATGCCGCATTTGAAAAACAATCTTCTTACCCGCACCGGGCATATGACTTTGTATCTGAGTTGCAGGCCTATGCCAGCGCTCCTGCGCACGACGACCGGCAAGCAGTAGCGACAACGAGCATACTAAAGATCACAGAGCAGCACGGCATCACCCGGCAATATGTGAACTACTGCAGTCTTGAATTCAGTAACTGGGAGCATGCTTATTATGGCGACAATTATGCGCGCCTGCAGGCCATAAAACGCAAGTACGATCCCAATGATAACATACGGCATCCGCAGAGTGTGAAGGCCTGATCAGGATTTTCAGGATTAAAAGATCGGCTTAGGCGAACCTACTTTGTCAAAGTGTCCACTGCAGCCTGCAAACTTCCGTATTTGCCTTCAATCTGCTTTAGTTGAGTAGGATAAACCCTGAGCGTAATGAGCTTTTTCGTTTCGTTGGGGTACTTCGTTTGCAACGAGGATTTTTTGCCCGCGCCTGCCCGTGAACCGCCCCTGCCGTCCCTTTCTTTAATTAACTCCTGTATCATTTCACTGGCAAGCTGCCCCTTAGCTTTTCCTGCTTCAATTTTAGCGATCTGTTTAACGCCTTTTTTTAAGGAGCTTAAAATCTTATCTTTTTCACTTTTCATCTTTCTGCATTTTATGGTTACGGAAGAAGCCTTAAAAAATCCTTTAACTTTTTTACTGTTACGGTATCCTTACTTGACTTGTCGTATATGCTTACCAAATACACAACTTTAT
>CAINOM010000673.1 GCA_903851455.1 uncultured Bacteroidota bacterium
AGTATAGCATCGCAAAATAATCAATATTCTTTAAGTACGGTAGTACGCCAGGAAAAAAACCTTCAAATACCTATGTTATCCTCTATTCATCATCATTGTGCAGTGTTTCCACCTTTGAGCCGAAGAAATTAAGGAACAGCACGATGAAGGCAACAACCATAACCGCCTGCACGCACACGGTTATTTGCCCAAGGTGATTGGCCGGGTGCATATCGCCATAGCCAATGGTAGTGGAGGTAACTATGCTGAAATAAATGTAGTCCATGGTATCATACGGTTTATCGCCAAGTAAGTGGAGGCTGGCATAGATAACGGCAAAGCACATGGAAATCTCCATATAGTTCAAAAACAGCATAAGAATGTTGCGGCGGTAGGATCGCGGTTTTACGAACATGTCTGATACAAAGATGAGCGATGCCACATAACAAATGGTTTCAACCAGCAGATATGATGCTATTACGACCGCCGCTATATGCTTATAAAAGCCTGTAGCCAGGAAAACGAGCGGGAGGAATGTTTTGAACAAGACATAAAACTCAATAGCCACATTCCGTTTTATCATCCCGTATCGCCCGAAAATGTTGCGGATATGAATGCCCGGGAAGATGATCTGGCTGGATACCAGGAAAAGCCTGAGTAGCTTTTCGAAGCCGATGTCGTGATGCTTTTCGTTATTCCATATTCTTTTAACGTTTACAACATAGCTTGTGTATGCTGAATAAGCGATACGCTTGTTGTATTCCGGCTTGCCGAAAAATAGCTTGTATAGAATATCCTTCACCTTCACTACAGCAAGATAATAAGTTAATTGGTCAAAAAGGTTAATAGTGGTCAGCTTGCAGCGTGTTTTTAACCATTTAGGCTTTCACCTTTTTTCGCCTGTTGTTTTTTGTACATTTGCACCCATTTTATGTCTGTGCTCAAATTCTATTCTTTAAAGGTTAAGGACGTGCGGCCCGAAACGGCCGAATGTGTATCTGTATCGCTCGAAGTACCGGCGGACCTGCAGGAGAAGTTCCGGTTTGCGCCGGGGCAGTACCTCACCTTCCGGCGCCACTTCAATGAGGCCGAGGTGCGCAGGTCTTATTCCATATGCTCCAGCCCTAAGGATGGCGAACTACGTGTGGCAATAAAGAAAGTGGAAGACGGCAAATTCTCCACCTATGCTCATGGCGAGCTGAAGGCCGGCGATGTGCTGGATGTGATGCCGCCCATGGGCAATTTTACCATCAAGAACAAAGAAGCTAAGCATAAAGAATACCTTGCGTTTGCAGCGGGCAGCGGCATCACACCGATCATGAGCATAATGAAGAGTGTGCTGGAAGATGAGCCGAACAGCAGTTTTACGCTGGTGTATGGCAACCGTTCCAAGAACTCCATCATATTCCGTGAGGCCATTGAAGCCCTGAAAAATAAGTACATGCTGCGCCTGCGTGTGTATTATGTACTGAGCCGGGAGTATATGGAGATCCCATTATTCAGCGGCCGTATCGATGCAGCGAAGTGTGCCGAATTCTGCAAATCGCTGATAGACATAAGCACGATAGACGAAGCGTTTATCTGCGGACCCGAAGAGATGATACTTTCTGTGCGCAAGCAGCTTATGGACCTTGGTATGCCACAAGGCAATGTGCATATTGAGCTTTTCACCTCGCCCGATCAGCCCAAGGCCGACCATGAAAAATGGGTAGCCAGCCATAAAAATCAGGATGGTCCTACCAGCAGAGTAAGCATAACGCTGGACGGCACTACATTCGATATGGATGTACCATTCGTGGGTGAAAGCATACTGGATGCCGCGCTAAAAGCCGGCGCCGACCTGCCCTATGCCTGCAAAGGCGGCGTATGCTGCACCTGCCGCGCACTGGTGACCGAAGGCGAAGTGGAAATGGAGGTAAACTATGCCCTTGACGAACATGAGGTTCAGAAAGGCTATGTGCTCACTTGTCAGTCGCATCCAAGAACTGAGAAGGTGGTAATAGATTTCGATGCCAGATAAGATCAGGAGCTACAGGATTTGCAGGCAAAATTTCTACAGGATCAGGAACAGGACCATGGTGATGAGAAGGGCCAGGGCCAATACTTCCAGCGAACCGAAAATAATACCTACCAGGGCCATATCGTGGAAATACCATTCCCTTTTCTTAAGACTGCGGACAGCATGAACAATAGCCGGTATGCCTAGCGGGAAAAGGATCAGCCCCAATAATGCAAAGTGAAACGAAATTTTGGCCTGTTGTATGCGGTAGGCATTGTCGTTTTCCCGTTCCCATCTCTTGTGTCGTTTTCGTTCTTCTCTTTTATGGCGATTGGCAGCAATGTTCTCTGATGATGCCATGCTGGTCTCAGCAGCAGTTTTTCTCACATAAAAACCCGCTTCCGCATTTATTGCAAAACCAGACAACAGCAGCGCTGATAAAATAATGATCAGAAAGTTTTTCATGGATACTTTAAAATTTTCATTTTCTGCGTAGCTAAGGTACAGGTTTTGGTCAGGATTTTCAGCAAACAGTGAGAGGGAGTATCTACATGGCAGCAAATAGTTAAGGCAAAAGATACCTGGTGCTGCAGGCGATAACCTATTGCACTTATACCTATCGAAAGAAGCGATGCAACAATAGTTTTTTATTTCCGGCTGATACTTGCTTACAATAGGAATTGCATTTCAGCCAACTCTTTACCTACTTGCTGAACGCCTTTAAGAATGCGCCGGGTTTGTATTGCAGAAGGCTTTTTATTACCTTTAATATATTGTGCCAATAGGCTTTGGTTCATGCCTATTCGTTGGCTAAGTGCCTTTGCATTGATGACTTTATAAAACTCGAAAAACTGCGGCAGATCAAGAGATACTTTAATGTCTTTTTCAGTTACAGTTCTGCCTTTATCTTCAAAGTAAAGATTGAGAGCTTCCAGCATGTTGGATTTTAATTCGGGGAAGTTATTACCAACTGTGTACACCGGGTACTTAACAGCAAACGCGCTATAACCTGTATTTGTTCGCTCTACAACCATTTCGATTTTTCTCATGTCATTATTATTTCAAACCAGCGTCTTTAAGAATTTTTGTTTCAAGCCCTTTACTCACTTTGTTACTGCCGTGAAAGGGGCAAACCACTTTGCCTTTTTTA
>CAINOM010000674.1 GCA_903851455.1 uncultured Bacteroidota bacterium
GAACTACCCGACCTTATTTTTTTAGACATACACATGCCGTTGATGAATGGATTCGAATTCCTAGCTGCATTCAATGAAAAATATGAAGCCATGAAGGACAAGGTGACCGTCATCCTGCTTACCTCTTCACTCGATCCCGTAGACATGAGACTATCGCATGAATTCCCGAACATAAAGCTTTATCTCAACAAGCCGTTGCGGGCAGAGATGCTTGATAAAGTAAGCGCTATGATGTCATAAAGACGCTCTACTAATAACATCCCTGGCAACCAAAATGACCTGTAAAACCCTTCTCGTCTGCCTCAGTATGGTTGTGTGTGCATTAATACAAGCCGATAATGCAGCCGCGCAAAACAAGTGGAAAACAGGCTATGTGGTAAACACAGGTGGCGACACACTCCGTGGAAAAATAGCTTATCGGCAGAGATCCAGGTCACTTAGAAGTGTCCTTTTCATAAAGGATGAAGACAGTACGAGGACGCGATATACACCAACCGAACTTAGGTCGTTGAAAATTCAGCTGCCGTTTCAGGGCTTATACTTTAAATCCTTTGTAACCGATATAAATGTATCGCCCGATAATCTTGCGGAGCTGACCAATACTCCCACAGCTAAATTTTTGAAACACAGCTTCTTTGCACAGCTGCTGGTATCAGGAAAGAAAAGCCTATACACATACACAGATACTGTTTTCAACAAAAAACATTTTCTGATAGAGTACCCGGAAAATAAATTAACTGACCTGGTGTATAAACGCTATTATCTTGACAATGGAAAAACAATAGTCATGTACAATACCGAATACATAAAACAACTCGGAAAATTCTATTCAGACTGCCCGTCTTTGATCAAGGAGATCAACGATGCTCAATTTACTGCGCCAAGCCTCATGCAATTGGCAAAAGCGTACAATCAATGCAATCAAAGCGACACCGGGAACCGATATGAGTTTAAGCCAGAAAAAACGAAGGCTTTTTTTGGCGTTGACCTGGGCGCTGATAAAACAACACTGCATGCCGCCGGGGCGTTCCACGATGGTATGAAATTCAATTCATCTTACAATTTTAACGCCGGTTTATTCCTTAATATCGTACTGCCTTTTACCCGAAATCAATGGAGTATATACAATGAGCTGATGTTTGCTCAGTATAAAATGCAGTCAAGCACTTATCAGCCATTCAGCTTTGAAACTGCACACGCAGATGTACAAATGTCTTACGTAAAGTTAGTCACAGGGATCAGCTATCAATATCCTTATCACCAGGTAAAGCCATTCATCAATGCAGGGATGGTTAATGGAATTGCTGTTTCAGCAACGGCTACCGAATATCTCCACGATGCCGGTACAACAGATCCAAATACAACACAGCCGTTGACGGGAGTAAAGCGTTACGAACAATCTTATTTCGTGGGGGCCGGCATAACATACAAAAAATATGGAGCTGAGCTAAGATATGAACACGGCGATGGGTTTGCTGGATCCGGGTGCGTGTCTACATCCACTTCGTACATACTTTTTTTGCTGAAATATTCATTTCTGTAAGTGCTGTTTCGTTATTCGTTTCGCCTACGACCTCTTCCCCAGCAGGCGATTAAATAATGCTTTTAATGGCATGATAATTTATTAACCCTTTCCAACTAAAACTTATTGTATGCCTACGGCAAAAAAACCAACCCCCGCCAAAAAGAAGAGTATCGTCAAGCAGCCACCGGCGCTGAAAAAGGTCGCAAAAAAGAAACCTGCAGTGCCGCAGCCAGCAAAGCCATCGGACAAAGATATGCTCGCCAAATTTTTTCTCGATGAACTGAAGGACATTTACTGGGCCGAGAAACACCTGGTAAAAGCACTGACGAAAATGGAGAAAAGTGCAACTGCACCGGCATTGAAAGGAGCATTTGCCAACCACAGGAAGGTCACCGAAGGTCATGGAAAACGACTTGAAGAAATATTCGGGATGTTGAAACAAAAGCCTGTTGCTAAAAAATGTGAAGCAATGGCAGGCATCACAAAAGAGGGCGATGACATTATCAGCGAAACTGAGAAAGGAACAGAAACAAGAGATGTGGGCCTGATATTCGCCGCGCAAAAAGTAGAACATTACGAGATAGCCACTTATGGCGGACTGGCCGAAATAGCCCGCACACTGGGCCTCAAGCAGGTCTCGGTCATTTTAGATAAAACACTTGCCGAGGAGAAAGAAGCGGACGAGGAGCTGAGCAAACTCGCAGTAAGAAATATAAATGAACAAGCTGCCGAAGAAAAAGACCAGCCAGGCTTTTTAGATAAGCTGGTTGGTATGTTCAGTTAGCCGATTTGCAACACAGGACTAAAACAACATAGCGCGAAGTGGATAAGGTGCTCTTCCAATTCGCGCTATGTTTATGCGGTCCGCAGACTAAAAATTATTTCCCTCCAAACACTTTTTTCAGCAGGTCGGTAACCTGCGCCGCGGGATCTTTGCGGATCTTTGCTTCCTCTTGCGCAATGTATACAAACACGCCATTCAATGCACGCTCAGTAACATAAGCCGGAAGGTCAGGGTTTACTTTATTGAAAGTGGTCGGCAGCTCATTATAAGTATTGAATACAGTTGCCCAGTATTTTGTAGCATTCACCTTGTCCAGCGACTGCTGGATCACCGGCCTGAAAGCTGCTGTGAGCTGCGCCGTTGTCTTTGCCTTCAGATATTGAGTAGCTGCATCATTACCACCATTCAGTATAGAGAGCGCATCCTGTATTGACATGCTCTTTATTGCATTCACAAAAATGTCCAGTGCCTTTCCGGATGCATCTTCGGCGGCACGATTCATGGACAATATAGCATCGTCCACGTATTGGCCCATACCTACCTCGCGCAATGTATTTTCTACTTTTTTAGCTTCAGGTGGCATCAATACTTTTATCAGCGCGTCACCAAAGAAACCGTTGGCCACGGACACCTTGCCGGTTGCGTTCTTTGCACCTATCTGTAATGCCTGCCGCAGGCCATCAGATATTTGAGACTGACTCAGAGAACCGCCTTTCTTACTGCCCCCATTGTTCCCTATATCCTCGGCACTCTTCTCGGCTTTCTTCAGATAATCACCAAACTGTGCATTTGCATTTACCGAAATACCCGTTAATACCACAAACGCCAATATTGCTTTGATCGCCATAAATTTTCTTGTTTAATGATTGCTGTACTTACCAGTTCAAATATAGTACCAGTTTTCCACCAGTCTATAGTTTTAACATAACGACGCACTTACTTCCCTTTGCCGCCGCCGCCGGGAGGGCCGCCCTGTCCACCACCCTGGTCGCTGTCATCGCCTTCTTTCATGTTCTTCTCCCTGTCTACGTCGTTTGGCTTCTCCGGCTTGTTCTTGTCATCCGCTTTACCGCCACGCTTTCCGCCGCCGCTCTTGCCGAGGTCTTGCTTACCAAAACGGTAGGTAAACTGGATATTGCCGATGCGTGTTTCCTTTACACGATTGATCGTTTCATCGTAATAAGGGAGGTTGTAATTGGTAACAAAAACATGCGTTTTGAAGATATCGGAACAGTTCAGTACAAGCGTAGCTTTGTTCTTCCAGAAGTTTTTCTTTAACGCTACATCCACCCAATATGTTTCTTTCAGATTTCCTTGCGCTATTACTTTAGGCGACTCATAATTAGCGTTTACCTGGAATGAGAAATTCTTAGGCAACTTCAGATTGGTATTAATTTTTCCGAACCAGGTAAAGCCGCTATTGTTAGAAAGATACTGTGAATACTGAGGGTTGCCATTGCCAATAATGAGCTGGTTCTCAAAAAAATTCGCGTTGATCGTCGCATCCCATATTGGTATGATCTGTACGTGGCCGGTACCTTCAAGGCCGTAAGTAGTACCTGATGCTATGTTTACCGGTTGTGAGAACAAGTTGCTTGCAGATACACCATACCTCGTAGCCTGGTCTGCGGTAAGTGGTATCGTTACCTTTTCAATCAGGTTTTGCGTGTAAGAATAATAAGTGCTGAGTATAAAATTATCGCCACGGTTATCGTTCTTGCTGTAGCTGAATTCTATATTATGGATGAACTCAGGAATCAGGTTGGGGTTGCCGGTATTAACTGTACCCGGATTAGAAAGGTCGACAAACGGCAATAGTTGCATAAATCCAGGACGGTTGGTGCGCCGGCTATAATTCAGATAAATGCTTTGCTGATTGGCCAGCTGGTACGAAACAAATGCGGAAGGAAAAAGATTGAAGAAGTCGTTGTGATAAGATGCCTGCCGTGGCGTTTGTCCAGAGCCGCTATAGGCCGCATCTTCCGCGCGCAGGCCGGCCTGGTAACTGAATTTGCCCAGCTGATCACTCCAGTTGATGTATCCGGCATGAATCTGCTGCGTATAATTGTAAATAGATAAAAGGCTGGAATCTGTGTGTTTATTTGTGCCCGCCGGATCTATACCCGTTGAATCTACTACCGGGTTGTCGCTGCTGTTGAACCAATAAAACTGCGACTTAAAGCCGAGCCCTAGTTTACCATTCTTGGTAAACAAAGGATCAGTATAGTCTGCCCAAACGTTGAGGGTCTTGTTATTGCCTATACCCGGGGCATGCTCAACGATAGGCGTGAATGCTTTCGGCACATTGTTGCCGCCTATTACACTGTCAATAAGTGTTGTATAATCCTGGCTGCGTTTAAAAGTGGTTGTCGCATAGGTGGCATCGACACTCAGCTCTTCGTCCTTCTTCTTAAACTTACGCTTGTAGTCGAGCGCCGTGGAGTAAGACGTTGGTCTCCCTGAAAAATTGGAGAAACGCTGCTGGTAATTCGTAGCACCTGCATCCCGGGGAGCCCCGTAAACTGTATAATCGGAAGTGTCCTTAAAGCCAAACTGCATGGCATTAATATTTTCCGTCAGCGTTATTGAGTTGTATTTGTCGGGATCAAACGAGGCCCCGATCGTGTTGAATGTACCATCAAAGAGACGTGGTACGTGCTCATACGTATGATACGATTGCAGCGCCGCTCGGCGAACGGAGTCCGGCGAGTATGTGACAGTAGAGTCTTTATCAGTGCGGTCTGTCGTTACGTTGTTGTAGGTGTTGTTGATTCGGAAACTGCTGTTGAGGAATACATTCCATTTGCCTTTGCGGGCGTTAAGGCCGAAATTGCCATTGTATTTATTGTTCGTTCCTGCGCCCAATGTTATGTTCCCGTTCATGCCGAACCGGCCATCCTTTTTTGTAATGATGTTGATGATGCCACTTGTACCTTGCGCATCATACTTAGCAGATGGATTAGTGATCACTTCTACGCTTTCAATACTGTTGGCCGGGAGGCTCTGCAGTGCGGATGTAACATCGGTACCCAAAAGAGTAGATGGTTTTCCGTCTATAAGTATCGTCACATCGCTTTTCCCACGCAGGCTCACATTTCCATCGGCATCTACAGATACGGAAGGCACATTCTGCAGCACATCGGTAGCGCTGCCGCCGGCAGTAGTTGTATTCTTTTCTACATTAAATACTTTTTTGTCCACCTTCAGCTCCATAATAGGCCTTTCGCCGGTGACGCTCACTGTGCCTAGCGTATTTTCAGTTTCAACAAGCTTAATGCTGCCAAGTTTTTTATTCGGGGCATCGGCTGTTATCTGCACACTCACAAACTTAGTGGCAATACCTATCGACTCTATGCGCAGGCGGAAGTTGCCAATACCCGTATTTGAAATGCTGAATGAACCATCATCTTTAGACAGGTCGCCGTTGGCCACACTTGAATCTGCACGCAGCAAGGTCACTGTTGCATATGAAACAGGGTTGTTCTTGGCATCTACCAGCTTACCGGTAATACTACCAATAGGGGGAGGAGTTTGCTGGCCATACACAGTAAATGTGAACAATGATATCAGTAGCAGGCTGAATGCGAGTCGAAGTGAGTACATATTATAGTTAAGTGGCGCAAAATTCAAGGAAATATGCGAGAAATGCGCGTTTGGCCGAATAAAATATTGTTAATAGGTCGATATTTAAAATCAATACCAGATTCGCCGAAGAGGACGCTATAATTTAGAATTTAGTATCGTTAATACCTATCGTCTCCTCCGTGAGGTATACATTACGGTCTGCGGCATTGCGCACAACCAGTTCGGCAATAAAGCCTGTGAGGAAAAACAAGGTGCCGATAACCATGATGGGTGGCGCAAGATAAAAACCTACCTTATGGGTAAGGCCAAAACCGGCACCCTCGGTAAGGCGCTGAATGATGAGCCAGAAAACAATGACAAATCCGATGAGGAAGGTAAATGAACCTAGTGTACCGAACAGGTGCATGGGCTTCTTTCCAAAACGGCTCACAAACTGTATAGACAAAAGATCGAGGAAACCATTGATGAACCGCTCCCAGCCAAACTTTGACACACCGTACTTGCGTGGTCTGTGCTGTACTACTTTTTCCCCTATTTTTTTGAAACCAGCGTATTTAGCCAGCACAGGTATAAAGCGGTGCATTTCGCCATATACCTCAATGCTTTTCACCACTTTACGCTTATAGGATTTAAGACCGCAGTTCATGTCGTGCAGTTTTATGCCGCTGAGCCAGCGGTTTACTCCATTATAAAGCTTCGAAGGGAGATTTTTGGTGATGGCGTTATCGTAGCGTACTTTTTTCCAGCCGCTTACCAGGTCGTAGCCGTCTTCCATGATCATTTTGTACAGGCCCGGTATTTCATCAGGGCTATCCTGCAGATCGGCGTCCATGGTTATCACCACGTTGCCTGTGGCAGCTTTGAAGCCCATATATAGTGCCGGGCTTTTGCCGTAATTGCGCTGAAACCTGATGGCCTTTACAGCGGGATGCTTTGCA
>CAINOM010000675.1 GCA_903851455.1 uncultured Bacteroidota bacterium
CAGCAACAATACCTGCAGGCCTGCAGCTCCGGCAAGTGCCATGAGTATTGTGCCGAATTTCCGGACGCTAAACACGAGTGCAATAGCCATAACGGGTAAAAACTCAATGGCTTGCTGCTTGGTATTGAGCGCCAGCAGGTAAAGCAATATGCCCACGATGGGGTAGCGCAGGGTAGTGATGATAGCAAGGAATGCCAGGCTTGCGTATATGCTATCTATCTGGCCCCAGACCATGGAGTCGAATACATAGGCTATGTTGAGCAGCAGGAAGAGGTAAGGTATTTTGAACGACAATAACTTCTGGCGGAAACAACACAACACAAAAACGGGCAGAAAGTCGAAGAACACGAACAATATCTTGATGTTGTTGATATTGTGTATAATATTGGCGTCTGTGCCTTGCAGCAGGTCGTAGACATACAGCCCGTAAACGTAAATGGGGAAATAGTTGATGGTGGAATTGTAGGTATCAGCTAATCCATTGTGGTGTATGGTCAATGCCCACTCGCGCCAAAAGCCCATATCATACTCCATATATGCCCGTGGCAAAATGAAGAGATATAGTACAAACAAGAGGAGTATCTCTATTCGCGACCTGGTAAGGGAGTTGTCCATTCCTCAGGCAAAGTAAGAAAAAGCAGCCTTATTTCGTAGCGCAGGCTACCTGTTTTGCGCCGCTGGTAGTGAGACTGGTGCCATCGTCGATGCATTCCATCTGCGAAATGCTTTTCGATTGTCTTGGGAAGGTGGCCTGGGTGTCATTGGTATGATAGTCGCCGTTGAGCTCATAGTTGCAGACACAACTGTAGATACCGGTTGGGTCGCTCTTAGAGCAGGAGAAGCAACTTACAGTGCTTATGATGGCGACGATCAATGCCCACGTAGACTTTTTCATTTTTGTGCGATTTAAAGTAAAATGCGCTAAAATCGTGCCATCCTGATATTTCTCAACTGCAAAGACCACAAAGTGAACACTGAGAGGCGAAAAGCCTTTTTTTTAAATTATAAACAATATAAAATCAGGGCAACAATATTTTGGGGAAAGCCCTTTAGGGGTTTGGGGTTAAGTTATTATCTTTATCCGGCAATAAAAAACAGATGGCAAACAAACCCAACAGACAACCAGTAGCGAAGGTTGCCCCAAAGCCTGCAGTACCAAACAAAGTTGAAGAAAAGAAGCCTCAGGCGGAGAAAAAGCCTATGTCGGTAACAGCAAAACTGTGCATTATCCTTGCCGTGCTTTCCTGCCTCGTTTATGTCAATACATTGCAGAATGGTTATGTGCTGGATGACTCCATGGTGCTTGCCAAGAATTCTATTGTTACCCAGGGTTTTAAAGGTATTCCCGAACTGTTCCGCACACCCCGCCTTAAAGGTTTTGCTTATCTGAAGAATGAGAACTATCGTCCTTTGTCGCTGGTAGTATTTGCTGCCGAGTACCAGATCTTTGGAGATAAGCCCGGCGCCAGTCACTTTTTCAATGTGCTGTTCTTTGCCGGCTGTGTCATTTTGCTTTTCCTGTTTTTAGATAAGCTCTTCGACCGCAAGCGAACGGGTGTTGCCTTTATCGCATCAGTGCTTTTTGCCGTCCACCCCATACATACAGAAGTGGTCGCTAATATCAAAAGTCTTGATGAGATACTGTGTTTCTTCTTTGCCTTCGCCGCTATCAATGTGTTTCTGGCCTACCAGAAGAGTGGTAAGATATGGCAACTGCTTGCCGGTATTGTAATGATCTTCTTGTCATTTTTCTCCAAAGAAACAGTGATCACGTTCCTGTTCATTATCCCATTTGTATTCTTCTTCTATCAGACAAATGACGATAAAAAGAAGTCTATGATGCAGGCATCACTGATGACCGGAGGCGCGGTCTTAGCCGCGGGCATATACCTGGTGATACGCGGCAAGATACTCAGCGACTATGGCGCGAGTACATCTGCAGTGGAGTTTATAGATAATGCACTTGCGAAGCCCGGACTTGGCGTCGCTACACGTATAGCCACCGCCATCCTTGGCCTGGGCATGTACATCAAGATGTTGTTTGTGCCTTATCCACTCAATTGTGATTATTGCTATAACAGTATCCCGTTTGTGAGCTTTGCCAATATCTGGGTGCTGCTTTCTTTGGCTGTTTACCTATTCGTTGGGATTATGGGGCTGGTGCGTTTTATCAAAGACAGGAAAGACCCATGGGCGTTCGGTGCGCTTTACTTCCTCGCTACCATGGCATTGTTCACCAATGTCTTCTTCCTTATGGGAGCACAGCTAGGCGAGCGTTTTACCTTCTTCGCTTCGGCGGGCTTTTGCTGGCTCATAGCGTTGGTCATAGAAAAATGGGTGGTACGCGGAGAGATCACTTATCCCGCACTGCTGAAAAATACGAAACTGCTGGCGGTGATGGTGCCCATATGCCTCGTGTTCTCCGGCCTTACCATGGCCCGCAACGCCGACTGGAAAACCAACTATTCGCTATATAAAACAGACGCAGATAAGGCCCCCAACGACTGCCGCCTCAACTACTACATAGGCAACGACCTTATAGAGAACGAATATCCACTGGAGAAAGACACAGCCAAACAACGGCAGATGCTGAAGGAAAGCATTGGCTACCTGGGCAAGGCGCTGGAGATATATCCGGACTATACGGATGCACATACCGAGGCCGGCAATGCATGGTTTCGCGTACCTAATTATGACTCTGCTGAAAAGCACTTTAAGCGTGCCATAGCGCTGAGCGATTATTCCTCCATCGCCGCCAATAACCTGGGTACCGTATGCATGAGAACCGGCAGGCTACGCGAGGCTGTTGTTTACTACCAGATGGCCATAAAGATCAAGGCTGATTTTACACAGGCATTATACAACATTGGCTGCTGCTATCTGAATCTGAAGTCCTACGACTCGGCTCTTGCTTATTTCAATGCCGCCCTTACCTACGATCCCAATACACCGGATGTGCACCAGCAGATAGGCCTTGTTTATTATTTCACTAACCGCTTTAATCTTGCTGAGCCGGAATTTATCAAAGCACTGCAGATAAACCCCAATGATTTCAATGCGGCCAACAATCTCGGGGCTACTTATCTATATGAGCAGAAATACCAGCAGGCGCTCGACATACTGAACAAGCTGGTAGCCGCCAATCCTAACTTTGTCAATGGCTACTCCAACATCGGCCACTGTTACTACCAGATGAAGCAGTACGACCAGGCCATACAAGCCCTCAGCAAAGCGATCTCCCTCGATCCCAGGGACGGTAAAGATGTTCCATACCTCGCTCTCTCCTACAAAGGCGCTGGCAAGATGGACATGGCGCTGAAGTATGAGGCGATTGCGAAACAGATATATCCGACGTTTAAATTGTAACCCCCTATTGGGGATTTTACATCAATTTCTATTTGATTGAAACGGCGAATAAAACGTGTTTAAATAAATGGTCTTCTTGATGTATTTCTAATTGATAATATTGTGATAATATTCCCTGAAATGAGATAAACGATAACGTAAGGGAATCTATCAATTTTATCGTCCCGTAACGTTTTTGAATTGCCTATAAAGCTGAAGGAAAAAGGATTTTTGATGATTTTGTTGTAGTACTTGCTCAGTGCGCTCAGTAGGTCATCGCCAAGACCAATTCTGATATCTTCATAATAATTATAGGCGTCAGTTTCCTCGTTTTGGGCATCGGCGGTGAGTATTAATTTATAACTCATTGCTTTTTTCTTTGCTGCCTTATCATTTTATGCGATTCTTCAGCGGTGTAGGTCTTTGTTTCACCTTTGAGATATTTTTCGGCGCGCTCGTGGAGAATATCCAATTCTTGAGCGGAGTATGAGTAATCGTGATTCATATCACTTTTTAAAAGCGTATAAAGTGCCTCCACTTTTTTGTCATCGGTAGTATCTATGTACTGATGAAGTTGCTGTCTAATTGCCACATTTGTCATACCCATTGTTTTGCATAAAATTACGACTATTTCATTATTCCACAGTGAAGCTCTGCGCCGAATCCGGAAGCATCTCCGGCGAATCCACCCGGGAACAAGGTCCGCATATTGCGGAGGGGAGGAGTTTTACTTTATCGGCTTTATTGTATACCCATCCTTCCGCAACAGATTGATAACTCCATTGTCGCCCCACAAGTGCCCGGCACCCACCGCAAAGAATACAGATGACTTTTCCATTTTCTTAGACATGCGGGGTATCCACTTCTTGTTCCGCACATCCAAGAACTGGCCCATGTCGTCGCTGATGGTGTTGGACGCGGTTATGTATTGGTAGAGCGCCGGTATGTCCTGCTGCTTATAGGCTGCTATAAGCTTTTGGTATTCTTCGTCGCCTTCCTGTTTGTGCCCGGTTATGTCTTCCATCAACTTGGTGATCACAGAATCTACCGGTATCGTCTCCAGAACATTTAGTTGTTCCTGTGCCTCCTCGAGTCCCAGCACTTCCTTATGTTCGTCCTGGGCGGTCTTCATTATGTTCTCTTCATACGATACCGGGTTTTTGCAGTTCACTTCTTTCAGGCCCATCATGGTCTGCAGCATTATCGGTTTCATTTTTGCAAACATAGTTATGTCCAGTCCCAGCGTGTCCTTTACATATTGCTGCACCAGCTTGTATTGCTCAGGGGTGAAGTAGTCCTTCAGTTCTTTACCGCTCTTGTCTATCAGGCCAG
>CAINOM010000676.1 GCA_903851455.1 uncultured Bacteroidota bacterium
AGGATGTGACCGCAAAATGTTATGGTGGCGACATAAGCCGTAAGCGCAAGCTGCTGGAAAAACTGAAAGAGGGTAAGAAGCGCATGCGCCAGATAGGCAGCGTAGATGTGCCACAGGAGGCGTTCTTAGCGGTACTGAAGCTGGAGTAAAGTTGACGGTTGATGGTAACAGAAACCCACTTCTTTGTTAGTGGGGTGTTGGAGGTGATCCCTGAAAACTTCCAATATTCCGGGCCTCATCACATATCCCTATCACAGGCAGAAAAAAATTCCAACTTACATCTAAATTTCCATTGTATAATAAGAACTGGAAAGCGTCTTGTACATAAAAATTTTTTAAATTGCCTACATTACCTAAGTATATGGATGCATAGTAAACGCCAGCGCTATTTACGACCATAGTATCATCAATTCTTATTTTTGGCTCACTACTTTGCAATTGAATAGCCTTTGAGCTAATAAATTCTACCGTACGTGCATCTGCGTGGCGAACATAAAATACATACGTCGAATCCACACTGCCTTGTGAAGGAGAAGAGACTAGAAAAGAAATAGATAAGATACCTACAAAAGTATCAGTGTAAGGGTATGCTTTTTTCAAACTTGAAACCTGATCATGGACAGAATCCACAGTGGTAATCACGGGCTTTACGTTTTGCCTTTTACTACAGGCAAATAAAGACACCACCAAAATCAATAGAAATAAAATTGGGATTCGTTTCAAGTTTTCCGTTTTTACAACAACGAAATTTATTGAAAATTATTATATAAGCAGAAAAATATTGTAGAGATGGGCACGGAATCGGCGCCCCAGGAGGCCTTCTTAGCGGTACTGAAGCTGGAGTAGTTATCCGGGAATTGATTGTGGTTTGTTCGGTGAGAACGCTGGATCAGTGGGCTTTCTTCGTGGCCGTGAAAGTTCCTTTTTCCGCTCCGACATCGCAGCCGCCAGCAAGTGGCATGACGGGAATATCCCAGTTCACGATCAATTGATCCCCGCTTAGCTGAAAGGTATACGGCATAAGGTAGTCCTGGTATTCTCCGAGTCTGCCCAAACTAACGTTCGCGGAATATGTATTGCTGCTGTCTATGGCAAATGTATTGTCGATAGTAGCCATCAGGTAGTCGGTCTGTAACCGAATAGCTTTCGAACTGGTTATCTCTACCGAATGCTCATTAGCGTAGTACAGGTAGAAGATATATGCGGTATCCAGGCCGTTATAGGCCGGCGAGTTTCCGTCATACCGAACGGATAAAGTGCCCACATAGGTTTCGGTATATGGATAGATCGATTTAGGAGAACCCGACACTACGTTACGGACGGAATCGGAGGTAGTTACCGATGGGGTTGTGATCTCTTTCTTGCTGCAGGCAAAAAAGGACACCGTCAGGATCATAAGGAGCGTAATCGGAACTAATTTCACAGTAGCTAATTTCAATATTAATGTTAGTTAATAAACGGTGTCCTTACTTCATCTGCCCAACAAATTGACCGATGCACTCCTCGTAATCGCACACCCCGATTACCGGCATATCTCCTGCGTCCCAGTTAATCGATAGCTGGTTGCCGTTTATCCGGAATGTGTATTGCAATGTATAGACATTAGACCCAAGATCCACATACGTCATCGCTGCATACGTACCTGTGCTGTCCGCAACAAGTTTGCTATCCATATAATTCGGCGCCCACTGATCACGCTGCATCTGAACAGGTGCTGAACTTTTCAATTCAAGCGAGTGCGCATTTGCACGGTAAACGTAAAAAACAAACGGGTCAGAGACGCTGTCGTAGGTAGGGTTGCCGCCATGGAAGATAACGGAGAGCGAGCCCACAAAAGTATCTGTGCGAGGGTACATAGCCATCGCACGAACTGCCCCCGCAGCCTTGCTGCTTAGCTCACTGGCGGTTGCCGCGGGCACTGGCCTAACAGGTTCATTTTTACTGCAGGCAAATAAACAAGTTGTCAATATAACAACGATGGAGATGATTGGTCTGAGTTTCAAAGTTGTCTATTTTGAAGAAGAACGTTCTTTATTCAAAAATATTATATGAAAGCCGAGAAATTAGCCCACAGCTCGGGGCTGATTATTCGCAATTTTTTTCCGGAGCTCAGAAACCCTACTTCAGGTACCCTACGAATTGCCCGACGCACTCGCCGTAATCGCATCCGCCGACAAGCGGCATTTCCTGTATATCCCAGTTAACGGATAACTTATTTCCGGCTATCTGGAAGGTATATGGCAATGCGTAGCTCCCACTTTGCCCTACCCCGCTCAAATACATGATCACAGAATAGACATTCGCGCTGTCTACCACCACACTATTATCCATGCAGTAGTAGGTCCGATAATTCGGCTGCATCTGAATTGGGGTTGAACTGGTCAACTCCGCAGAATGGGCGTTTGCCCGGTAGATATAAAAAACATAAGGGTCAGACATGTTATTATATACCGGCAAGCCACTGTAGGTAACAGAAAGCGAGCCCACAAAAATATCTGTGCGAGGGTACATAGCCATCGCATGAACTTCCCCCGCTGCCTTGCTGCTTAGCTCACTAGCGGTTGCCACGGGCACTGGCTTAACAGGTTCCTTTTTACTGCAGGCAAATAAACATGTTGTCAATAAAACAACGGGAATGATTGGGGTAAGTTTCAAAGTTGTCTGTTTTGAACAATAACGTTCTTTATTCAAAAATATTATATGAAGTCTTATAAAAAATATAAAGAAGCAACATCTGCGTACCCATACCGGCTTGCTATCCGTCTGAGCTTCTATTTCATCGGTCTCCGGCAAGCGCTTTCCTGATCCTTCGTCTATTATTCTCCGGGCGAAATTGATGATGAG
>CAINOM010000677.1 GCA_903851455.1 uncultured Bacteroidota bacterium
GTCAGCAATACAATATCATCAGCGCACTTTCTTACGTCGGTATCATTAAGCCCGTTGTAGTATCCTCTTATATAGCGGTCTTTATCGAGTAATACGAACTGCTCGGTATGTATGAAATCCTCTGCGCCGCCATCGCCGGGGCCTGTTGCTATCCCCAGTTGATTACGGATGAAGTTGTAGATCGTTTTTTTATCGCCGGTCAGGAACCACCACTTATCGTGGTTGGCGCCAAAGCGGTCTGCATAGGCGCGCAGTGCCTGGAATGAGTCGTGTGCAGGGTCTACGGTTATGGAGATAAACTGCACAATAGTATCCAGCGACGCTTCTTTTTTCGGATCTTTCTTGAAGCTGATCTGCAGCTGCCGCATATTCTTTGATAATTGCGGGCATATAGTAGGGCAGTTGGTAAAGAAAAAATCCAGTACCACCGACTTTCCTTTCAGCGATTCATTCAAGGATACTTTTTCGCCAAGCTGGTTGGTCAGCGTCAGGTCTCCGACACGGTGGTAAACGGTATCAGGCGGCGTGCTTCCATTCCCGGGTTCCACTTTCTCCACCAGGTAATAGCGAGGCATTTTCACCTTGCCCTTGGATAACCGCGCGGTAATTAAATAAAAAGAAAGTGGCAGCAATAATGCCACCACTAATCCTAAAAAGAATTTATTATTTGATCTTTTCTCTGCCATTATTTAGCCACTTGCTCAGTTTTGTGTCGTGCAGGAGAATCATCATTCATGTGCAGCCAGAAACTGCCATCGGCAAGGAACGCGATAATAAACCAAACAAACAATACCAATGGGATCAACACTGTAGCAATAAAGCCTTTAAACTCATCGCCAAGGTGCATGAATACCTTTACGATATAGCCGGCCTTTACCAGTGTAAGCGCAAGGAAAAGGAAATTAGCTATGCCGCGTGGCATTAAATGGCTGAATTTCATACCCATCACCACTTCCACTATCGTGATCACCAGCAGGAACCAGAATATATTCCATATCCTTTTTACCTGTGCCTTGCTTTCTGCCGAGTTCACATCAGAATGATGTGCCAGAACTCCCGAATATAATTTTGATTGGTCGCCTTCGTATAAGGACTGTATGCTTTCGTTTTGCGGTGCTGACATATTGAATGTTGTTTTGTGAGTGCTTTTATCAAATGAATTTCAAACTTTCTGTTCCCGGCATACTACTATAACAGGTAGAAGCAGGTGAATACGAATACCCAAACAAGATCTACAAAGTGCCAGTAAAGGCCTATTTTTTCGATCATTTCGTAGTGACCGCGACGCTCATACACTCCGTTTACGGTATTCACCAGTATCAGGATGTTGAAGATAACTCCGGATGTTACGTGACCACCATGGAAACCGGTAATGGTAAAGAAGTAATTGAAGAAGTTGTGTGTGCTTTGCATAGCCACCAGTGGGTGGGCATCTACGTAGGCCAGTGATTTCTCACCGAAGAAGTGCCTGAATTCGCTGGGTGGTGTAGTGATGTCGGTCCATGAACCCCAAAGGCCATGCTGAACCTGTCCGGGAACATTGCTCCACAGGCTGATGCATTCGCCATGCAGATGCGTCCATTCCCATGCCTGACAGCTCAGGAAGCAGATACCACCTACTATGGTCCACTGAAGCCACTTGGCTACATTCTTTTTGTCGCCATAGTGACCAGCGTGTACAGCAAGCACCATAGTTACCGAGCTCATAATGAGGATGAAGGTCATGAGACTCACAAAAACAAGCGGAAGGTTGCTTTCTCCTGCGAACGGGAAAGACTTGAACACCTGGTTCGCATCAGGCCACACGGAACTGAAAAAACGAGTGGTGCCATAAGCGATCAGCAGCGCACCGAATGTAAGGGCATCCGATAAAAGGAAGAACCAGATCATCATTTTGCCATAGCTAACATTGAACGGTGATCGTCCACCGCCCCAGAGGCTTGGTTCTTTTGCTGCAGTTACTACTGTTGTTTGTGACATAGACTATAATTGGCGTTGTTGTGATTCCGCGTGCGAATTTCTAAATAATTTTATTGATTTACCAGAAAGAATACAAATAAATATATCCACAATGCATCTAAAAAGTGCCAGTAGCTGGCTACAATCTCCAGCCCTGTTGCATTGTAGGTCTTTACGTTGGTCCTAAAGGCGCGGAAAAATACAAATAATAATGCAATTAATCCACCTAAAAGATGCACAAGGTGCAATCCGGCAATAATGAACAGGAAAGACTCGCTGGGATTACCGTTCAAACGCACGGTGGTGCGGTCATTGAGCACCTGCCCATTTATACGCACCTGCTGTAGTTGATGGTACAATTGATAAAATCCGGCAAATTGTAAAAGTCCGAAAAGAATGCCTAGTATCAATGTCACAGAGATCAGCATCCTGTATCTCGGCATTAGTCTTGACTTGAACGCCCGCACGCCAAAGGCCATGCTGATACTACTGATAAATATGACCACCGTAGAATAGGTGAATACTGGAGGAAGATTATAATACCGCCAGTTGCCCTGCGCCTCACGAACCATATACCCGCTGGTAAGCCCTGCAAATGCCATGCTCATGCTCGCCATGGCAAGCCACATCATGAATTTCTGGGGATGTATCTTTTTTCTTTCTACCTGCTGCACTGCTGTATTCATTTTACTTTTTTTAAGCTTCTCCTGTCACTGTACACAGGCAATTTTCAAATTTTCAAATCACCAAATTTTCAAATTAGATCTTATCGATCACCAGCGCCAGCAATATTGTGGGCAGGTAAATAAAAGATGCAAACATCACCCTGCGGGCTGATTTATAATCGTTCTTCAAATAAAATACAATAGAAGCGACAAAGTACATAATGCCGCCCGCTACACATACCCACATACCTATTGTACCAATAAGGCCGATAACATGGGGCACCATGGCCATCGGGATCAGTACCAGGCTATACAGCATACATTGTATGGCGGTAAATTTCGTTTCCCGCTCCCGCGTAGGCAGCATTTTAATACCCGCATTGGCATAGTCATCAAATGCAACCCATGCAATGGCCCAGAAGTGCGGGAACTGCCAGAAAAACTGAAGTAAGAACAATATCCAGCCACCTGTATTTACGCTACCGGTAAAACCACGAGTAGCGGCCACCCAGCCAATAAGTGGCGGCAAGGCACCAGGTATAGCGCCAATAAAGACAGCTATTGGATGGATCTTTTTCATCGGCGTATACGCAAACGCATACAGTAATAGCGAGAAAAAACTAAGCGCGCCGGCAAGTGGATTGAAATAAACACTAAGTAATAATGCCCCGCCGATCCCGGTAAACGCTGCAAATACCCATGCTTCTTTGTGACCCATGCGGCCATCGGGCATAGGGCGCTGGCGGGTGCGCTTCATGAGTGCATCACTGTCGCGCTCCAGTATCTGGTTGATGGTATTGGCGCCGCCGGTAACCAGCATGCCGCCCAGGAAGAGGGTAATGATCTGTCGCCAGACCCCCATATCGTTCCAAATAAAATGCACATTCGGGGCCATCAGGTAGCCGATAACGCTGCTGAACACCACCATGCCACTAAGATTAGGCTTTAATAACTGGTTGTAGTCCCGCGCACGCGCCACGATCTGCCACTTTGCTTTAATAGGCTCTTCCCGCAACATTTAATAAAAAAATAATAGATAGATGAAACTGGCTGCGAAAGTACGACTATTTATTATTTTTA
>CAINOM010000678.1 GCA_903851455.1 uncultured Bacteroidota bacterium
CATTTCATCACGCTTGTTACGGCGGTATTTGGCCTTCAGGTTCTTGCTGCGGGTTGAGCCCGTAAGCTTAGCCTGTGTTTCGCGTATCTTATCCTGTATTGCTTTTGTATCTATCTCCTGCTGCTGTGCAGTAACCGGTGTATTGCTGCGTGGAATGCCACGGCCGCCGCCACCATCTCTGCCACCTGGCCTGAAAGGTCCACGGTCGCCACCACCCTGGCCCGGCGCGCCGGTACCCGGAGGCCTGCGCTCCCTGTTGAACGGTGTGGCCGGTGGCCTTGGTCCGCCGCCCTGGCCCGGAGGCGCATTGCGGTCGCGGTTGTTCGGATCTGGCTTGTGTGTTTCCGGCTTTTTTTCTACCGGTATGCGTTTACGTTTACGCTTCTCCCTGTTATCTGGCCTGTTACCGCCGCCCGAAGGCTGCGATACCGGCAATTCTATTCTGCCTATGATCTTCGGGCCTTCCAGTCGCGGGGCCTTCATTTCTATATGCTCCGGCTTCCCTGTATTGTCCTCTTCCGGCGCCTCTGGTTCCGGCGTCTCTATCTTCTGCGGTACCTCGGGCACAGCCACTGCCTCCACTACTTCTTCCTGCTCTATCTTTTCTGCAACTTCTTTTGTATCTTTTTTGGCAACCTTTTTCTCCACCTCTTTCTTCTTAGCCGCGCCCTTTTTAGGACGTGAAGCAAGATTCAGATCGTCGAGGTTTATCTTACCAAGAATATTAGGCCCTTCTATCTTGGGGGCTTTCATATCCAGGTGCTCGGGCTCAGGCGGTTCAACTGCAGCGGCTGGTTTTTCAGCTTTAGCAGCCGTCTTTTTTACCGGGAGCTCTTCCGGCACAGGCGCTTCTTCCTTAGGAGCAGCAGCTTTCTTGGCCACTGGTGGCTCTTCCTTAACAGGTGCTGCGGCCTTCTTCGCCGGTTCTTCCTTCACTTCCGCCACCTTTGGCTTCTCTGGCACCACAACTGGCGCCGGTGGTGCCGGGGCTGGTTTCTCCTCCTTGGGTTTCGCTTTTTGTTCTGGTACTACATGAGCATCCTCTTTCTTGTCCTTGGCGGTGATATCAAGGTCTTCCCTTGTTTTCCTAATGCCGTCCAGTAAAGAGCCTTTGGGCAATGCGATCTCCTCGCTCCTGCGTTTTGCCAGTTTATCCTGGGCAAACTCTATCTGCAGGGCGTTGTACATCGGCTCCGTAAGCTTGGTGCTCGGATTACTGCTCACTGTAAAGCCTTTATCAGTAAGAAATGCTACCAGCGTATCTTTACCGATATTAAATTCTTTCGCAGCTTCCAGTAACCTGGGTGTTTTTGTTGGTGTTGTCATTCTTATATGTTCCTCCTAATAATCGCCAGGCTTTACCCCGGCCCTTGTATACAAACCTACGCCATTTTTACCTTAAAATGACCTTAAATGCCTTCTTCCAACGCCCCTGCGCCCGCTCCGGCCCTGCCCCACCCTGCAGACTATTCCGCAACGGATGGAAATCCTGTTAACTTGCCATAAATATTGAGCCTCCTATTCGTTATTAAATTCAGCCTCAAGTATCTTGCGCACATCGCGTACCGTCTCTTCTTCAAGGTCTGTACGGCGCACCAGTTCTTCAGCCGATAATTCCAATACGCTCAGGGCGGTATCGCAACCTATGCGCTTGAACTCATCAATAACCCATGGTTCAATTTCATCTGCAAATTCATCAAGGTCGATGTCATATTCAACTTCTTCCTTCACATCGCGGTATACATCTATGCTGTAGCCAGTAAGTTCCTGCGCCAGCTTAATGTTAACGCCTTTCTTGCCGATAGCCAGCGATACCTGGTCGGGATCGAGGTACACATCGGCGCTATGATCTTCGTTGTTCAGCTCCATTTTATTGATGCGCGCAGGTGTAAGCGAGCGCTGCAGCAATAACTGCACATTGTTGGTATAGTTGATAATATCTATATTCTCATTACGCAGCTCACGTACGATACCGTGTATGCGGCTGCCCTTCATACCTACACATGCGCCTACCGGATCTATGCGGTCGTCGTAGCTTTCCACAGCTACCTTGGCACGTTCGCCGGGTTCGCGTACTATCTTCTTCACAACGATCAGGCCATCCATTATTTCCGGAACCTCTATTTCCAGCAGCTTCTCCAGGAAGGATGGATGGGTGCGGCTCAGGATGATGATGGGTGAGTTATTACGCATCTCCACTTTCTTAACCACAGCACGCACAGTCTCGCCTTTCTTGAAAAAGTCGGTAGGTATCTGCTCAGACTTCGGCATGATCAGCTCATTGCCTTCGTCATCCAGCAACAGGATTTCTTTCTTCCATATCTGGTACACCTCGCCGGTGATGATGTCGCCAATGCGGTCGGCATATTTCTTAAGCAGGTTGTTCTTCTTAAGGTCACCGATACGTGCAGCAAGCGTTTGCTTTGCGGCAAGTATGGCGCGGCGACCAAAGTTTCGCACGTCTACTTCCTCATACACTTCCTCACCCACACTGTAGTCAGGCTCTATTTTTATTGCGTCTGAATAAGGTATCTGCAGGTTATCGTCCTCTATCATACCGTCTTCTACGATCACCCTGCGCCTGAATATTTCAAGGTCACCGGTCTGGTCGTTTACGATAACGTCGAAGTTCTCATCGGTCACATACTTTTTGCGCAGCAACGTTTTGAAAACGTCTTCTAATACCTTCATCAAGGTAGGCCTGTCAATATTTTCGGCGTCTTTAAACTCCTGGAAGGAGTCAATGAGGTTGATACTTGGCATATGCTTTCTTTTTCGCTCCGCTCCCCGGTAACTACCGGAAGGGATTTAATTAAAAAATGATTTGTACTACTGTTTTTTTAATGTTTGTAAATGGTATTTCCACTATGATATTGGCATCTTTTGTCTTTGCGCCTTTCATCTCCAGCACTATATGATCATCGGTTACTTCCTTCATCAGGCCTGTTTTCTCCACATCCCCGGCATCTGTAACGGTAACCTTGCGGCCAATGTTCTTTTTATATTGTCGGGCCTGCAGCAACGGCTCATCTACACCGGGGCTGGAAACCTCCAGCGAGAAGTCGCCATCCGGAAACATTTGCTCCGTCTCTATCTGCGCATATAGCTTCCGGTTTACCATGGTGCATTTATCGATAGAGAGGCCGCTGTCTGCATCGAGATACACCTTGATATTATTTACCGGCTTCACCTTGATGTTGACGATAAAAATATCCGTGCCCTCCAGCAATGGCTCCACTAAAGCGTAAATTTTTTCTATGATTTCCGGCATAACTTAAAAAACGAGGGGACAACAATGTGTCCCCTCTTTTTTGAATTCCATTGCAAATGTACAACAAATTTATATCAAAAAAAAGCCTTCACGCAACTGAATACATTGTACTTTTATTTAGTATTAAACTATCATTTTGAAAAAAACTACTTTCCCTACTGTTATTTATTATTTCCGGCTTCTGGGTAAAAGCCCAGACAGATTGCAAGCCCAATATGTTTGTCGTTGATTACAGTGGTCATAACGACAACATCACAAACACCGACGAGACCACTATTCAAGCGGCTAAACCGCGTATTCTTATTGACAATACCCCCGGTGGCTTATGGAATGGTCGCTGTGTCCCTTCTCATTATTCACCATACGACATACATGTATTTTCTTATATTACAGGAGGGTATGAACATTCAACAAGGGGAGGAGATACATCTGTTTTAGCTGCCAATTTAGCCCGAATTGATTCAATAGCTTCAGCAGGGGCTTACGGGGTTTTTATGGATGAGGTCGACACTTACCCAACCGGCGACTCTCAGGCTTACATAGCTGCAATTTATCACGAATGCCAAATAAACGGGTTAAAACTCATCTTGAATCCCGGTTGGCATGATTTCGACACATTTCTGATCAGTCATTCGGATTACATTATGACTGATGAGCATTATCATGGCACAAGACCACCTTCCGCATCTGAAATGAAACGTTTAGACAGCGTTTTGGTTGCTGATATAGATGCAACCAGCGAAACGATGGCCGTTGCAGTAACAGACAGTGCAAGAAATAATGGATTTGGTTATTCTTATGTTTGTAGTACTTATAATTCTCTTCCAGGTTGGTTAGTCAGTTATATGGCTGGAGTGTCGTATACCACTGCAACTCCCGTGATAACATTAAGTGGAGGAACGCTCCGTTCTGATGCAGCCTATGGCAATCAATGGTATTCAGCGTCATCAGGAATACTCGTTGGATACAATAGCCAAAATTTTACCCCTGCTTACACGGGCTCTTATTATGATATTGTAACCTTATCGGGCTGCGAATCCGACACTTCAAATTTAATTGAGTTGATTCCAACTGCGATTGGTTCGGTTGCAAATCATGCTACTTATAGACTTTACCCCAACCCTGCCAGCAAGGAAATGTACATAGAACACGCTGTAGGTTGCAGCATTACTTTCTTCGATGTAGTGGGCAAAGCTGTGTTACATAAGAAAATAATGGTGCAGAAAGAACTCCTCTTTATGGATAACCTTTGTACTGGAGTTTATTTGGCACGGATAACAGACGAAAAAGGGGCGCAAACTTTATGGAAAATCGAGAAGAAATAGAACATAAATATTTCTTCTACCTGGTCGCTAAGCATATTCTGCCTGCCAGGGTGAGGCGGAAACACAATTTCTGATTTCACTTGTTTTTTACAACACTGTAAACACGCATCTCTCTGGTAGTCCTTCGGCATGCGAAATAGTTAAAGAGGATGTTGACCTTGGAAGCATGGACGCAAAATTGCTGCAGAAAATAGAAGAGCTCACCTTGTATATGATTGAACAGAACAAGAGGATTGATGAGTTACAGAAGAAATTGAATGAGAAAACGAAAAATTGATTTTATGAAATACACATTCTTGATTGCAGGTACGCTTGCAATGACCCTTTGCGCATGCAAAAAAAAGGACACGGCGACGCAGATAAATGTAAATGCTGATTTAAAGGCAGCTTTTAATTTTCTGCCCGGTACATACTGGATATACCGCGATTCCATAAGCGGTCAGATAGACAGTTTCTTTGTTAGAAGTAACCATGCTGCTTATTATGAAGGTTCAGATCAAGTAATTGAAGATATTACAATATATATTTCAGAGTATAAAATATCCTCACCAATGTCATCCCACGATACCGTAGGTTGGGAGTTTGACTA
>CAINOM010000679.1 GCA_903851455.1 uncultured Bacteroidota bacterium
CTCCCCAGACTAGGCGCTTCTGGCTTTCAAATTCTTTTACCTGCAACTTAAAAGTCCTTTTAGGCGCAAGCTTAGACCTGAGTTTGATCTTCCCGCCTTTGGCAATCGTTCCGTCGATCGAGATGATCGTTGAATTCCATCTCGGGTAGTCGGGTGCGCTTGTCAAAAGCTTCCAGATGATGGCCGGGTCTGCTTGTATGTCTACGCTTACTGATGTTGTCCTGCTGAACGTAGTTCGTTCGGTGGTTGCTTTGCCTTGAATGGTTGCTGTTGGGCTCATTTTTTAGTTTTTGTCCTGGCGTTTAATTCAGGTGTTTGAATTTTGACGCACCAGCAAAACAAAACGATAGGCCAAACGGCCAATTTCTACACATATTTTTCCATAACATTTCTATTGTGATCCAAATGATGTAATTGCAGCTCCGCCGCCCCGGACTCAAAAGGATCAATTCCTCTTACTATTTTCATCCTCAGATCGAACAGGCGCTCTTTGCCTGCAGTCTCTGCCTCCCGTGCCATCTCTATCTTTACAACCTCTTCCTGGAATTTTTGTTTGGGGTTAAAAATGCCATTGAGCTCGGAACACTGATGGCAAACACCATCCTTATTGATCAGGGCACAGCGGCTATCAAAGATGTCCGTCATCCTTGCACGCCCGGTATGCAGATAGTATTTCACCATTGCTTCTGAAACATCGAGTATCGCTGCGACTTCGCTGACTTTGAATTCGTATACCTCTTTGAGAAACAGGCAAAGCTGCTGCTCCAGCGGCAACGATTTGGATATGCAGGTGAAGCAGAATGTAATGTGCTCCTTAATTTCAAATGCACCTTGCGTAGAAGTGGCGCTGATCCGCATGGCCTCACTGAAGAACTCCGGGTTACCAAGCGCCTCTTCCCTGCAGATGTCCGTGACATTTTCCACCCATCTCTTTTGTGCACGCAGGTTGTCCTTAGCAAGGTTAGATGCAATCGTGAACAGCCAGGTCTTTAACGAGGACTCACCCCTGAATGTGTGCAGCTTTTCAGATGCTCTTACATAAGTATCCTGTACAATATCCTCGGCATCGTGCAAACTAGCCGTGATGCGCAAAAGATATGATTTCAGCTTCCCTGATATCCCTTTGAATTCTTCGTTAAAAAGTTCTGTAGTCATGATTTAAATAGAATAAATAAAAACTGCCGGGAAATCAACTCACGCACCATTGATCTTACCAAATGTAGGGAACAATATTTACTGCTTCTAACGACCATCTTATTTACGTTTTGTACTTCAAAAAAATGCCCGTATCAAATATGGTCCAGAGGCAACACTTTTGTCCGCAATTCTTAAGCGCCGCATTCGCCCATGTATTGCATGTACGGAATAAATTGTAACGTCCGTTGGCTTCGTAAAACGCATCAGATACACCATAATTGGCCGTGGTCTTAATATTCATAAAATGTCCATTCACATCCTTCCTAAAGGTGCTTTGTACATAGCTGATAAGCCGGCCATATTGCTCCCTGCTTATTTTGATCATTCTGCACTTATCGTCCTCAACCAGTTGCCTGTAAAACGCAGCATGCATGGCGGTAGTGCTGAGGCCAAATGCTGCTTTGAAGGCCACTGAAAATTTGAGGTCGGACCAATTGGGTGTCTGCAAATAAAACCCTTTGTCGCCCCAGCCGAGCGCGAGATAGGAGTAGCCCGTGTCTTTTGATTCTGTGTTGGCGTATTGTATCTCTTTACTCCAATCAACCTGATCTGAGTGTACCGGCATAACGATATCCGTGTGCACTCCATTTGTCTTGATGTAAATAGTCACCTCTTCACCCGTACTATTTTCCCGGTCAACGGTGATCCTTGAAAGAGCGTACGCGGCAGTAAAGTACAGCACCACAAAAGTTACTGCCCCCAGCGACATTTTCCCCACCAGTTTCAAAAATCTCTTTAGTGTATGCGGCATATGCTAAGATTTGTCAGCGTAATCAAAATTGGTCCGAGCGCTAATTCCGTTTGTATATTTCTGTCCACGACCGTCCTGCTCTTGTTTTATAGGCAAGGTGAAAGCCTGGATTTTTAACCATGTTATCGTAGCCATAGCCGCTACAAATATTGTCAAAAATGGCATAGTCGGTAGTTGGTCCGGCGTCCACATGCTTTATTTTGCTAAAGATGCGATTTGAACTTAAGAATCCCTGTAGTGTATCATTAAACTGCCCCAGTGCCCAGAAGCAGCCAATAGCGATCTCTTTGTCGTAGGCTTGTTCTTTCTCCAGATATGAAATGGCATTCTGTTCCACTTTCATGGCATGGTAAGACTCAATATCCGCATCCGTATTTCCTTCGTCCGAATAAAACCCGTAGGCGCCAATCAGTATTATGCCAACAGCGGCGACATAAAACAAATAGCTACCGGCGGCAGTGACAAACAGGTTGATAGAAACCGCAAGGAAAACCAACGCTAAAATGATAGCGACGAGCAGATATCTATAAGCTGGCTGACTGAGCGATGAATAAAACAAGTATGCCGCAAAACAAATGCCTGCAAGAACGAGGAACCTGCGGCTCTGGATACTCAGTCCCTGGCTGAGTTGCAGCACACAATAAAAAGGAACTGCAAAAAACAACACAAACAGCACCATCCATATGACATCGCCAGTATGCTCAATAATGTACTGATTGGAAAAAATGTACACAACAGCGGACGGGAGGCAGAGGAACAGGTAGCGCAAATCCCGGTGTTTTACCGCCGGCGTAAGTGAAAGCAGTATGATAAAGAAGATAAGGTAATAGCAGGCCTTGTCGCCACAGAATGTCCACGTGAGGCATACCTGGAACATCTTATAAAATGTGTTCCAGTCTGTGTGGATCAGCAATGCATGCTCCGGAAAAAGGTACCAGCCAAGGACTGCCTTTTGCCGTAAGAAAAAGAGACCTATCAGCAACACCGGGATCCCAACTGCAGCTAGTCTCATTACCCGGCGCTGCAGCGTCTCCTTACGACGAAAGAATGATACAATAGCATCTATACCCATCACTGCACCGAACACAAGGCCTCCCTCTTTGGTGAAGAACAACATGGCCAGCATTATGCCTGTGAGCAGCAGTTGATCCCGCGAATAAAAATACAGGCTCAGGAAGGCCAGCATAGTAACCAGTACTTCCGGCAACAGGAAGGAAGATTGCACAAAAAACAGCAC
>CAINOM010000680.1 GCA_903851455.1 uncultured Bacteroidota bacterium
GGCCAGGCGAATGGCAGAACTCGTCAAATCGTTGCTGAACTATAGTCACCTGGCCAAGGAGGGCGAACAGGCTAAAACAACCGAGGTAAATTTAAACACAATAATAGACGAAGTAAAGCAGGATTTTGAACTGCTTATCGAAGAAAAACATGCTATTATCACGTGCGAAATGCTTCCTGTGATAAATGGTAGCCATATCCAGTTAGGACAACTGTTTGCAAACATTATCAGTAATTCATTAAAATTCTCGACGGCAAGTCCGATCGTGAAAATACGATCTTCCATTGTTGAGAAAAGCCAGATTCCCGGTGCGCCGAAGAACTTAGCTGTTCAGAAATACCAGATGATAACGCTCGAGGACAACGGAATTGGGTTTGATGATCAATATCGCAAGACAATTTTTTCGCTGTTCAAAAGACTGCATGGAAAACAGGAATATTCCGGAACGGGAATTGGCCTGGCGCTGTGTAAAAAAATCGTGGAGAATCATAAAGGTTTTATATGCGCAACCAGTGCGTTGGGCGAAGGCACGAAACTCAGCGTTTATTTGCCTGAAGGCGGGTAGCTGGTTGCCGTAATATGTTCATGCTCAGGAGCTTTGGGCAGATGTGCCCGGATTGAAAAATACTGCCCTGTTTTTTAGTAATGGTACTAAGCCCGATGTGCATCTCTGCGTATATTTGCACAAATGCCTTTATGAACGTCCGTATTTTTACACTTTTCTTTTCAGCAAGCCTCTTCTTTTTACAGCCTGCCGGTTTTGGGCAAAAGAAGGCAGATCGTAAAGTAGTCCAGCAGCTGCAGGTGGATGTGACCTACCTGGCTTCCGATAAGCTGGAGGGCAGACGGACAGGCGAAAGTGGTGAGCACAAGGCCGCCGACTATATAGAGAGGCGATATAGAGAAGCGGATATACCCGCTTACAAGGGCCAATACCGCTATCCGTTTCACTTTATTTACGGTAAAGAAATAGGAGCAGGCACGCAGGTGCTTATCAACGGCAGTTCGCTGAAGATGGGCGATGAAGCCTTCCCGCTGCCTTTCAGCAATAATAAACATGTGGCTGGCGATGTACTGCCGGATGTAATGGAGCAGGGCAACATATGGCTCGTACCGCTTTATACCGACCAGGACCAGGCCAGTAATCCGCATTTTGAATGGGAAAAGTCAGCGTTTGACCGGGTAAAAGAGGCTCAGAAGCAAGGGGCGTCGGGCGTCATTTTTTTTGACAGCTATGGCAGCAAGATGGAGCCGGAATTCAGTAAGCATTCTGAGCTGGAGCAATTGGACATACCTGCAGTGTTTATTACGCACAGTGGTTACCAGAAGTATATGAAGCAACCGGAGAGCGGCTCGCAAAAAGGCTTTTCGATGGATGTGAATGTGGTGGTGAACAAGGTGGAACGTACAGGCACTAATGTTGCTGCTTACATCGATAACCACGCGCCCTATACCGTGGTGCTTGGCGCGCATTACGATCACCTGGGTTATGGCGAAGATGGCAACAGCCTTTATGCAAATGCAGTAAAGGAGCACCAGATTCACCATGGCGCTGATGACAATGCCAGTGGAACAGCGGCAGTACTGCAAATGGCCACCTGGGTAAAAAAGAACGGCAAGAAGCTGGGACATTACAACTACCTTTTCCTGAATTTCTCAGGCGAGGAACTGGGGCTGTACGGCTCAAAATACTTCGTAAAGGACCAGAATATAGACAGCGCCCACATAGCCTACTTGATAAATATGGACATGGTAGGCAGGCTGAACGACAGCACACACTACCTGGAGTTGGGCGGAGTAGGTACGTCGCCGGCATGGACAGATGTAGTGGCTATGGGCAGTAACTTTAAGCTAAAACTGGATAGTTCCGGCGTGGGACCATCTGATCATACCAGTTTCTATAACGTGGGTATACCTGTATTATTTTTCTTCACAGGCCAGCATATGGACTACCA
>CAINOM010000681.1 GCA_903851455.1 uncultured Bacteroidota bacterium
CGACCGCGCAGAGAGTGACGTAAATATCCTGTTTACAGGCATAAAGGGTAACATTTGCGACCAGTGTATAGAAAACGCACATTCTTTGCTGGCAGAGGCAACAGGGGCTGCTGATAAGGTAAAAAAAGAAGAGCCGAAAGCCGAGATCCTTAAATCTAAGATTTACAAGCCACGCGAAATAAAAGAGTTCCTGGACCAATATGTGATCGGGCAGAATGATGCCAAAAAGGTACTCTCTGTAGCTATATACAACCACTACAAGCGCCTCACCATGCCACCGCAGGACGATGTGGAGATCGAAAAGTCAAACATCATGATGGTAGGTGAGACCGGCACAGGTAAGACCCTGCTGGCTAAAACCATTGCACGACTGCTGCAGGTGCCTTTTGCTATTGTGGATGCTACGGTGTTTACAGAAGCAGGTTATGTAGGAGAAGATGTGGAAAGCATACTTTCTCGCCTGCTGCAGGCAAGCAACTACGATGTGGCTGCTGCCGAGCGTGGCATAGTATATATAGATGAGCTGGATAAGATAGGCCGCAAGAGCGACAACCCATCAATAACCCGCGATGTAAGTGGCGAAGGTGTGCAGCAGGCTATGCTGAAACTGCTGGAAGGTTCTGAAGTGCTGGTGCCACCACAGGGCGGCCGCAAGCACCCGGAGCAGAAGATGATAAAAGTAAATACGCAAAACATACTGTTCATATGCGGCGGTGCATTTGAAGGCATTGATAAAATGATAGCCCGCAGGATACAGACCTCTGCGATCGGTTGTAACGCCATCAAAGCCACCAAGGACCTGGACCGTGCGAACCTGCTGCAATATGTGAACGCACAGGACCTGCGCACCTTTGGGCTGATACCCGAGTTGCTGGGCAGGTTGCCGGTGGTGACTTATCTGAACCCGCTCGATGCGGCTTCACTGAAGCTTATTCTCACGCAACCGAAGAATGCGCTCGTGAAGCAATACATGAGGTTGTTTGAATTTGAAGGCATAAAACTGACCATGGAAGACGGCGCGCTGGACTACATGGTGCAGAAGGCGATACAATACAAGCTTGGCGGTCGCGGTCTCCGCGCTATCTGCGAAATGATACTTACAGATGCTATGTTTGATATGCCATCGGAGCAGCACAATGGTACGTTCCATCTTACACTCGAATATTCGAAGCAGATGATAGAGCACGCCAAGCTGGACCATATGAAGGCGGCGTAGCCCCTGGCCCCTCCGCCCGGATTAATTATCCATTCGGACAGGCCTAAAGGAGGAGCTTCTCTTATTAGTAATGGCCGGAAAGTGCTACGTTTTTGAATTTTTACTTTTGAATTTTTACTTTGCAATGGACGATCTGGTACAACAGTTAAAAGACAAGGCCGGGCTTACTGAAGAACAGGCGCATAAGGCACTGGCTACGATGAAAGATTTTCTGATGGGCAAGGTGCCGCCTATGTTCAGCGGGTTTGTGGAGAATTTCTTTGCCAAGAATACCCCGGCTGCAGAAGAAGATCCGCTGGGCTAGTACTTTAATACAAAGTGCTGCCTTTCTTTAAATTCTTGCTTAAAGAATAACACACCCATTCCAAACAGGTCAATACTCATTCGCACTTGTGGTTGTTTGGTAATTTTATTCCACGCGGCGCTATTGGCTTTTGTTTTGTGGATATGTGTCACTATCACCGCACTGTCATTCTTCAGCCATTGTTCATGCCGCTGAAGACCTTCTAACCACGCGGCGGAATTATCATCATTGATCACCAGCATTTCCAACGGCTCATTGACTAGCGATAGATCTGTACTATACCTGGTATTGCTATAATGGTAGTAAGTGGCTATCCGCGTCATCAGGTTTTCGTACTTCAATTCCATGTAGGTGCCGCTGAGCAATCTAGCCTGGTCAAGTACCGATTTATCAAGCAGTACATGTTCTACAAAATCATAGACAAACGGTGAGTGCGTGCCATGGCGGCCACGTGCTTTCCAGCTATATTTTAGATATGCTACGAAACTGTGTAAGGCCATTTATAGATCAGCTCAAAGAAAACGACTACAACTCGATCCGCTCAAACTTCTGGAAGGTGAAGGCATATTGGTGAAAATCATCGACATGGTGTTTTTCCTCCCATACCAGTTTCCAGTGGGTATGGTCAATGTTGGGAAAGAATGCATCAGCATCGTGTACCGTAGTATGAACGCGCGTGATGTACATCCGGTCTACCAATGGCATAGTGGCCTCGAATATCTGCCCGCCGCCAATGATAAACCCTTCTTCTGCGTTCTCCTGCTGAAGACGCTCTATAGCAGCGTTGATATCATCATACAACAGCACACCTTCGGGCAGCTTAAGGTCTTTGCTGCGAGAGATCACGATATTGAGCCGTCCCGGCAAAGCTCTTCCCAGTGACTCAAAAGTTTTGCGTCCCATGATCACGGGCTTGCCCATGGTGGTGCGTTTAAAAAACTTCAGGTCTTCAGGCAGATGCCAGGGTAAGGTGTTATGCCGGCCTATGGCGTTGTTTTCAGAAACGGCAACTATAAAGGAGAGGATCATTTTATTAGTCGTAAGTCTACGACTATAAAGGTAAATTATTTAACCCTAAGTAAACAAAAGAAAACGAGCACATGTTCCACTCCCGGACTTACGACTCACGACTTATGAGTTAGGACTAATTTACACAGCTACCGGGGCCTTAATGGCTGGGTGGTGCTGGTAATTTTCCAGGGTGAAGTCCTCGTACTTAAAGTCGAACAGGTCTTTTACTTCGGGGTTTATTTTCATGGTGGGCAGTGGGAAGGGCGTACGGCTCAGCTGGAGCTTTGCCTGTTCCATATGGTTGCTGTAAAGATGCACATCACCAAAAGTATGGATGAACTCACCCGGCTGCAGTCCACACACCTGCGCCATCATCATGGTAAGCAGTGCATAAGAAGCAATGTTGAACGGCACGCCCAGGAAAACATCTGCACTGCGCTGGTATAGCTGGCAGCTAAGCTTGCCGTCAGCTACATAAAACTGGAACAATGCATGGCAAGGGTTGAGACCCATCTTCGGCAGGTCGGCTACATTCCATGCACTTACGATCATGCGGCGGCTATCAGGGTTGGTCTTTATCTGGTTGAGGACGTCTTTTATCTGGTCGTAGGTCTTACCATCAGCCCCTGTCCAGCTGCGCCATTGATGGCCGTAGATAGGGCCAAGACTACCGTTCTTATCAGCCCATTCGTCCCAGATGCTCACGCCATGCTCATGCAGGTATGCGACATTGGTATCGCCTTTCAGAAACCAGAGCAATTCATAGATGATGGATTTAAGATGCAGCTTTTTAGTGGTTACCAGCGGAAACCCTTTTTGCAGGTCGAAACGCATCTGGTAGCCGAAGCAACTGGTGGTGCCTGTGCCTGTGCGGTCGCTCTTTTGTACGCCGGTGTCTAAAATATGTTGAACGAGATCTAAATATGCCTGCATAGTTCCTCAAAGGATATGTACTGCAAATTTAGCTAATCTTGGCTTCTTTTCTCTTATCCCTGAAATGACGGACCAAGGTATACACCAAAGCGACCGGTGCATAAAGGATCATAACACGGGACAAGAGGGTGATAAACATTCGACCCGCTGTGACACTAAAAAATCGCAGGCGCCCTACCTGTGAATAGAATAATACAGCATCGAGAAAGATAAACAGGCCGATAAAACATATGGTCAACGCAAAGTAAACCAGGTAGTTTCTTTTGGTGAGGTATTTGTTATAAAGCAGGTAATAATGGCTGATTGCCATAAGCGAGGCCAATCCGGTACATCCGATACTGGCAATGATATCATGAAAAGAACATTCTTGTCCATTAAGCCAAAAGTGAACAAAAAGAACTGAAATCAAAAACAAAAAATACAGCCCCCACCAGGTGAGAAATTGATTTACTACCAACCGCCTGTTTGGGCTAACAGTCTCCATGATGGTCATTTTATTAAAAAAACGAAAAGACTTTTGCTCGATTACCTATCCGTTCTTCTGCTACAGCTTCCTGTCCCGGGAGCTGCGGAATAATGCATAAACCAATGCGAGCGGCACATAAGCAATAATAACCCGCTGGCAATTGACAAGGATCAGGTGCGATGGGGTATTTTTCAGAAAAAAATACTCGCCGATCCGGAAACGGAACAGCATAAAATCGAGCAGCACAAACACAATGACAAGCGCTCCGCTGGTTGCCAGATAGGCCAGGTATTTTTTTTGAGCAAAGTAGCCACGAACGAAAAAGTAACAGTGGATTATTGACATCAGTGATGCAAGGACCGCACACTCGGCAACAAAAAGAACATCACGGAAAGTAACGGGAACCGGGCCGCTGGTGATGGGCATCATGATCATAAATACCGCCTGCAAACAAGCGAAACAGACAACCCACCATAGCAAAAACTGAGTTGAAAGCACCCGCAGGTTCATGGCTTTTTGATCCATAGTGTTATTTTATTCAAAATAACCAAAATGTAATGACAGTTGCAAATAAAAAGTGTGCACACCCTTTATTTGGCGTTTACGTTCTTTATCAGCCGAAAATTTTTACTTTCGCATACGTAAATTATAACACTTACCGTTAAATACGAAGATGGGTACATTATCAATAGTCATACCTGCTTATAACGAAGGCCCTACTATTCACAGGATATTGAATAAAGTAAAGGCAGTAGTTCTGACCGATGGTATGAAAAAAGAGGTCATCATCGTTAATGACTGCTCAAAAGATAATACGGAAGAGGCCATCCTTGCCTACAAGACAACGAATCCCGATCTGCCCATATCTTACTACAAACACGAAGTGAACCAGGGTAAGGGTGCAGCATTGCACACAGGCATAAAAAAAGCAACCGGGGATTTTGTGATCATCCAGGATGCCGACCTGGAGTATGACCCTGAAGAATACAACATACTGCTGAAACCCTTGCTGAATGATTTTGCCGATGTGGTTTACGGATCCCGCTTTGTGGGTGGCAAGCCTCACCGCATCTTATTTTTCTGGCACTCTATAGGCAACAGGTGGCTCACCACCGCTTCCAATATGTTTACCAATCTGAACCTTACCGATATGGAAACCTGCTACAAGGTTTTTAAGCGGGAGATGGTACAGGGCCTAAAGCTGGAGGAAAAACGCTTTGGGTTTGAGCCGGAAGTGACCGCCAAGATATCGCGCATACCCAAGGTGCGGATCTACGAGGTGGGTATCTCTTACTACGGCCGCACCTATGAAGAAGGTAAGAAGATCGGCATGAAAGACGCCTTCAGGGCGCTGTATTGTATCATCAAGTACAATGTATTTAAGAAGTAAAAGCCCAAACCCCTGAAGGGGCTTCTATATATTTTCAAGTCGCATTTCCAAAATTGTTTGATTTTTATCTGATGCCGAAAATTTTTACCTTAGCTAAATGCCAGGCTCCCCTTTAGGGGCCGGGGGTTTTTTTTATGCCACCTGTTATTCTTCCCGTAAAAGGAGTTGCTCCTGAAATACCCGAAAGTTGCTTTATTGCTCCCAATGCCACGATAGTAGGTGATGTGATCATGGGTGAAGATTGCAGCATATGGTTTAACGCCGTTGTCCGCGGCGATGTGAACAGCATACGGATAGGTAACAAAGTGAACATACAGGATGGCGCCTGCCTGCACTGCACCTACCAGAAGACGAAGCTGCTCATAGGCAACAATGTATCTATTGGTCACCATGCACTGGTACACGGCTGCACCGTGGCCGACAATGTGCTGATAGGTATGGGCGCTATAGTGATGGATAATGCCAACATAGGCACCAACAGCATTATTGCCGCAGGCGCCGTGGTGCTGGAGGGTACAGTAGTTCCTCCGGGCAGTATCTTCGCCGGCGTACCCGCAAAGAAGGTAAAAGACATCAGCGAAGAGCTGCTGAAAGGCGAAGTGGAACGCATAGCCAACAATTATTTAATGTATAGTTCGTGGTTCAAATAAGGCACCGCGATAAAAATGACAACTATCATTACGAAATCTCTTTTTTTCTTTTATTTTTACCCCTCAAACTTTTAATAAAATGGAATTTCCAGGCACATTACGCTACACGAAGGATCACGAGTGGATCAAAATTGAAGGTGATACCGCTACAGTTGGTGTTACTGATTTCGCACAGCATGAGCTGGGCGATATCGTATTCGTAGACATCAACACGGTAGGCAAGCCACTCAATGCAAACGATATTTTCGGTACGGTAGAAGCGGTGAAGACCGTATCAGACCTTTACCTGCCGGTAAGTGGCACGGTTACCGAAGTGAACGCCGACCTGGAAGCTAACCCGGAAAACGTGAACAACGATCCGTATGGCAAAGGCTGGATGGTGAAGATGACTGTAGACAATCCTGCTGATGTAGAAGGATTGCTGGATGCAGCGGCGTATAAAGCGCTGATAGGAGAATAAGGCAGCTTATTTTCTATGATGCAAATAAAAAGGGTCTTCAACCAAGACTCACCTTATAAAAGAAAAGCAAGGTTCTTAGCACTGCTATGGACCTTGCTTATTTTTATTGGCTGCTTTACACCCGGCAAAGACCTCCCAAAAGTAGATGTGCCGCTGATAGACAAATGGGTACACTTTATCCTGTTCGGAGGCTTTACTTTCTTATGGCTTTGCGCCCGCCCCATTGTTAATCTTCGTTCGTTATTTTCTCTTTTCCTTATTGCTGTAGCACTTGGTTCCTTCATTGAACTCATGCAGGGCTTGCTTACTTTCCTTGGCCGTAGCATGGAATTCATGGATGCAGTAGCCGATAGTATAGGTGGTTTGCTGGGGATAGGAGTGTTTTGTTTGTGTGCGCGCGTTGCAAACAAGAAGACATAAAAAAAGACGTTGCAGTGCAACGTCTCTATCTGGCCAAAAAGTTTTCTTTCTGATTACCTCACGATCCTCAGCTTTGCATAGTTCAGCATTATCTTCTTCACCCCATGGCCGGTGCCAAAGTCTATACCGGCAATGCGGTTATTTGCTCCGCCTTCTATAGTGAGTATTTTTCCGAAGCCGAATTTCTGGTGCTCTACCTGCATGCCTACTTCCATGCCTGCTACCTCATCGGCTGCAAAGTCAGCTGTCGGTGTATGCGGTGCAG
>CAINOM010000682.1 GCA_903851455.1 uncultured Bacteroidota bacterium
AAGGTATTTTGTGGGCATTGGCCACAGGAGTACTGCTGGCTGGCGCCATACTTACTACGCCGAGGATAATTTATGCCTTCTCATTTTACGCCTGTTACTTTATTTATGAGATCATTCAGAAAGACGACCGGAAGGGTATATTCCTGAAATACGTATGGATACTTGTTGGCTTTGCTGCTATCTACTATATATGGGTATTGGTGGCCTTCGGCAGTGTGCATAACCTGGTTTATTACTATACTCATTCGTCTGTAATAAAGGAGCATACAGGTATGGATACAGGAGTGAAAAGTATTAAGTACAATCTGCTGATCTATATCCTGGCATTTGCATCCTTTTTTATCCTGTTGAAAAATAAGGCGGCGAAAAAAAACATGGACCTTGTCCTGCTGACAGTGCCACTCATCGTGTCATTCCTGGTATTAGTTACCGGTGGGCTTTCGGGCAGGTATTTTGCTCTGATCGCGCCGTTCACTTATTTGTTGATAGGGGGAGTTATGGCGGGCATGAATAGTAGCACGTTCCTCAGAAGCATCACCTATGTTATTGCGGTGCTTTTTGCCGGGGTGTTCATCTTCAAGGGGATGTATATTTTCGGCACATTGCAGCAGCACGATCCGCACCGTAATGAAGCGGAAATATCAAAGTATATCGCGCCAAATACCCTGGTAGCCGGTGATTTCAGGTATTATTATATAGCACGTGATAATAACTGCTCTTTCCTGAGCCTGGAAGAAAACGGCCCGTGGGATAATAAGATCAAATATTTTCTTGACCACAAGGTGAATTATTTTATCATTAATAAAGACAATGCCGGCCGTGCCGATTATGAGAATGTTTTGCTGGCGAACAAATACAAGCTGGCTGCCGTAATTGACGACGATAATAACACAGGTTTCTTTCACAAGGTGATCATGAAGCTCCCATACAAGATCAGTGAAAATTATTCTTGCTACATTTATAAGTATATTGGGAATAGTGAAGGTGATATAAATTGAATTCATGCTGTCAGTAACTTATTTTTATAGGGAGCCAAGAAAAACAGGAGTTTCTATTGAAGGGATATTCAGCCTGGTGAAGAGTTGTTTGCAGGGACGTGTTGAAATAAAAGAATTCTATTGCGACTCAAAGCTGTCGCGCTTGCAAAATATAAGGCAGGCGGGCAAGGCTGCCAATAAAGTCAATCACATAACGGGCGATGTCAATTTCCTGGCGCTGGGGCTGAAAAAGGGAAAGACAATACTGACCATACACGACTTCGGTTTTTATGAAAACCCGGTTCACTCGAAGCTCGTTAAAATGATGTACCACTTCTTCTGGTTGTATCTTCCGCTGAAGCGTGTGGACATAGTTACAGTAGTATCCGAATTCACTAAAGAAAAACTGATCCGCTACTTTCATTTTCCTGAAGAAAAGATACGGGTGATACCAGACCCTGTGAAGCCTGTTTTTAAACGTGCAGAGAAGAAAACAGTAGGCGGGAAACCTGTAGTGCTGATGTTGGGTACGGGCAAGCACAAGAACCTAGATAATCTTATAGAGGCAGCCAAAGGAGCTGATCTTCACCTGGATATTGTGGGCTGGCCTGCGACAGACGAGATCGAAAGGTTAAAGCAGTATGATATCTCCTATACGGTATACAATGGCCTTTCAGATGAGCACGTGTTTGAAAGATATGTAGCGTGCGATGTGCTGTTTATGGCTTCCTTGTATGAGGGTTTCGGAATGCCCATTATTGAGGGGCAGGCAGTGGGGAGGCCGGTGGTTACCAGCAACATTGGCGCGATGAAGGAAGTAGGAGAGGGATCGGCAATATTGGTAGATCCGCATGATCCGGTGGCGATAAGAGCAGCGATAGGCTCATTGCTTACAGACAGAAAATTGTGTGAGGATATACTGGCGAAAGGTTATACAAATGCAGCGAAGTATGACTATAAGAAAATAGCAGAACAGTATCTTGAAGTGTACAAAGAGCTGGATAAATAATAAATGGAATGGTACTTATTTTTTGGCAGGGTATAATCAGCTTACACCAGAAGACCTTTCTCGAGGCGCTTGCAAAAGAGCCATCGGTAAGTAAGGTATTGATGGTAGTGGAGCAGGATATTACACCCTATCGTAAAAATATGGGCTGGGAAGTGCCGGTGATAGAAGGCGTAGAGATCATTCGTTCACCATCTAAGGAAGAAGTAGGCCATATATTCAGCACTTACAAGGATGCTGTGCATGTGCTGGGTGGAGTGCGTGTGGGCAAGATGATGACCATGGCCTATGATGAAGGAGTAAGGCATAAGGCGAAAATGGGCTCGCTTTCTGAATCATATAATAAAGCAGGAATAAAAGGCAAGCTGCGACACCTTAAATATTTCTATCAGCGGCTCAGATACTACAAGCATATCGATTTCTTCCTGGCAGTAGGCAAGGAGGGCGTGAAGACCTATACGGGTCTTGGCTTTGATCCGAAGAGGGTATGCCCCTGGGCATATTTCGTAAGTGTGAAAGTGCCTGTAGTAAAGCCGCACCCCTCGGAGGTGAAGCGTATTATTTATGCGGGCAGAATAGAAGAGGGTAAGGGTATTTCCCGTTTTGTATCTGAGCTGGCAAATGTGGCGAACAAAAACTACCGTATGGATATATACGGTGGCGGGCCGGAGGAGGAAAGCCTGAAAAAATTTGTTGCCGATAAAGGACTAAGCGATAAAGTCATTTTTTACCCGTTTCTGAAATATGACGAACTGGTAACCAAATATGTGAATTACGATTGGGTGGTACTGCCCAGCACCAAAAAGGACGGATGGGGAGTGATAGTGAGTGAGGGACTGCTGAACGGGCTTAAAGCCATATGCAGTAACATTTGTGGCGTAAGCTGGGCGATAAAAAGTAATTTTAACGGTGTGGTATTCAGCTGGGCTGAGGAAGGGAGCTGCCGGAAGGCAATTGAGCTAGCGCTTGCCGACAAAGGTTTTGCCGATGCCGCAACAATCAAAGCATGGGCGCAGCGATCTATAAGCGGAGAGGCGGGCGCTAAATACTACCTGGAGCTGATAGATTGTGTATACAAGGGAAAGGAACTGCCCGGCGTGCCGTGGGAAAGAGCATAGCGTATGGAACAATTTATGACCCGATACGAAGACCTGAAACGTTCGAAGAAAAGAACGCTGCGGGGCTATGCGCGCGATCTTGCCCTTACCGGATTGTCATTGAGTACCAGCGAAAAATATTTAGATAAGCCAAGAGTACAATTCCTCTACCTGCACCACATATTCCAGGATGAGGAGAAACGGCTGGATGCGTTGATGAAGAAGCTGGCAAAGCAACACCAGTTCATTTCTTACAGCGATGCAGTGGAAAAGATACTGACCGGCAGCATAGACAAGCCATACATCACGTTCAGCTCAGACGATGGGTTTAAAAATAATTTGCGGGCGGCAGAGATCCTTAATGAATACAATGCCAGAGCCTGTTTCTTTATCAATCCGGGTATAGTGGGAGAAACGAATTTTGATAAAATAAACCGGTTCTGCAAAGAGATACTTGACTTTCCTGCTGTTGAGTTTTTGAACTGGGACGAGGTGGACAAGCTGCAGCAATGGGGCCATGAGATAGGCAGCCATACCATGATGCACATGAATATTGCCAAGGCAACGGCTGCGGAAATAACCGATGATATGGCGCAGACTTATCGCGTACTCACGGAGAAATGTGGAAGTATGAAACACTTTGCTTTCCCTTACGGACGTTTCTTTCATTTTAGCGAGGTGGGTAGGAAGGCCGTGTTCGATGCTGGCTTTACTACCTGTGCAACTGCAGAACGCGGCTGTCACACCAACCCGGCATTGCCGTTAACCAGTAAAGAGCTGTGCATCAGGAGAGATCATACGGTGCTGGGGTGGGATATGAGCCACATCATGTACTTCCTGATCAATAATGCAAAACACGCGTCCGTCAATAACAACCTTTATCCCGATACCTTCAAATGAAAGTGATCATTCTTTCCACCTCTGCATATGGCACTACCGGGCATCACTTACCGGCACTGCATGCCTGCAAGGATGTGGAGATAGCCATGGTGGTGGTAAGCGAGGGGCAGATGAGCAATCGTAAGAACCAATACCTGCGGCGGATAAAGAAGATATTGAAGATTGGCCTTCGCGGTGCCATGAATGGCGTGAAGATGCGCAAATGGTATAATGAGGATGTTAGCAAGTATACTAAAATAGAAAACGCTGGAGAATATTGCGCAAAGCACAATATTCCATTCAGGAAAGTGCCTTATACCAACAGCGACGAGACGGTAAAACTCTTCAAAGAGGCCAACGCTGATGTAGGCCTGAGCCTTGGTAATGGGTACATCTCAGGAAAGGTGTTCCGGGTGCCAAAGTTCGGTATGCTGAATATACACCATGAGGTATTGCCGCAATACCAGAATGCACAAAGCATCATCTGGCAGATATATAACGGTTCAGCAGAAACGGGATATACGATTCATAAAATAGACAAGCATATAGATACCGGGGAAATATTGTTGCAGGAGAAGCTGCCCATTGTATTCCGCGATACGCTTGAAGATACGGTGGCTTTCAATTACGCCCGTTTATTCGATGCTTCTGCCGTGGGACTGGTGCGTGTGCTGCAACATTTCGAACAGTACTACTCAACTGCAAAGCCACAGGGTGCCGGTACCTCTTATACCACGCCATCTTACCGGCAGTTCCGGGTGATAGAACGGCAATTCAATAAACTAAAACAGCAGCAGGGCAAATGATACTCATAGACGCACTATATATTAACAAAGGCGGCGGTGCGGTGCTGTTGCAATACCTCATTGAGAAGATACTGGCGCACCCCAGGAAGGATGAATTTTTCTTCCTGCTCGATCCGCGCTTCGATAAGCCGGTGGTGCTTAAAAATAATTATAAAGTAGTACCTAATAAAATGAAAGACCGGAAAGCATTCTACAAGGAAACCGGTGGGAATTATACCAAGGTCTTTTGTTTTGCCAATACACCACCTCCTATAAGGCTGAATGCAAAAACATATACCTACCTGCACAATCAAAAGCTGCTGGAAGCGCCCAGGCAGAAGTTCACCAAGATGTATTTCTCGCAATACCTCAAGTACCTGGTCATTAAGCTGTTCAATAAAAATACAGACTACTATATTGTGCAGACAAGGCATATGGCAGCCGAACTCACTACGCTTGGTTTAAAAGATAATGCCCATACGCTTACCATACCTTTTTACGATAATGCGAAATACGCAGGTGGTGGGCACAAGCCGTTTGAGAAACGGGTAAGAGATGAGTTTGTCTTTATCAGCAATCCGTCGCCGCAGAAGAACTATCCGCGCCTGCTTGATGCGTGGGAATATCTCCTTGAAAAGGATATAACTCCATGCCTGCACGTGACTATCGATGATACTGCGCCGCAGCTCATAGAGCGCGTCAAGGAGCTGAATGCACGGGGTGCCCGGATAGTGAATCATGTTTATGTCGATCCTCGTGAGCTGTATTTCAACTGCCCGTATCTTATTTTTCCGTCTGTTATAGAGAGCTTTGGTCTGCCACTTATAGAAGCGGTAGACAGTGGCATGAAGGTGATCGCTTCAAATATTAATTATGTCTATGATGTGGTGACGCCGAGTCTCACGTTTGATCCGTATGATAAAGTCGCTATAGCCGATGCCGTGCTCAAGGCCATGGATCCCGATCTGCCATTCTCTTCCATTGTTACGAAGAATGAGGTAGACAAGCTGGTAAATTTGCTGGTGCAGTAGGTCTTTTAACGCCCAATTATCATTCAGCCGCTACCTGAATAAGATGATCTTTTCAGCCTCGTTCAATAAGCCAATTTCGTTATCTTTACCACGGAAACCGCAATCAGATTAAAGGCATATACATATTTGTGCTTTTTGTGCTCTTTTTGCTCATGCACTTATACATTGAAACAAATCATTCAGTCTTTCAAAAGCGGCGAAACCGTTTTAGAAGAAGTACCTGCTCCTAAAGTAAAGAGGGGTTGTGTGCTTATTAAAACTACACGTAGCCTGGTATCGGTGGGCACCGAGCGCATGCTCGTGGAGTTTGGCCGTGCCAATATGCTGCAGAAGGCCCGGCAGCAACCTGATAGGGTAAAACAGGTGCTCACTAAAATTAAGACCGATGGTCTTAAGCCAACGCTCACAGCTGTATTTAATAAGCTGGGTCAACCGTTGCCGTTGGGATATTGTAATGTAGGCAAGGTGATCGCAGTGGGTGAAGGAGTTACAGACTTTGCAATAGGTGACAGGGTAGCCAGCAACGGCCAGCATGCCGAATTTGTATGCGTGCCGAAAAACCTATGCGCACATATTCCTGCCAATGTCAGCGATGAAGAAGCGGCGTTTACTGTTATTGGTTCTATTGGACTACAAGGTATTCGCCTGTGCGATCCGCAATTGGGTGAAACTATAGTAGTCGTTGGCCTGGGCCTTATAGGCCTGATCACTGCGGAGCTGTTGGTGGCCAATGGCTGTCGTGTGATAGGCATAGATCTCGATCCGAACAAAATAGAGATAGCAAAAAAGAAGGGTATCATAGCCATTAATCCACGCGATGGTGCTGATGTGGTGAAATCGGTAACAGAGCTTACAGATAATGTGGGTGCAGATGGCGTGATCATCACTGCTTCTGCCAAAACGGACGAGATCATTGCCGATGCCGCAATGATGAGCCGGAAGAGAGGCCGCATCATACTGGTAGGTGTCATAGGCCTGAATATCAGCCGCGCAGATTTTTACGAAAAGGAATTGACCTTCCAGGTGTCCTGCTCATATGGCCCCGGCAGGTATGATGACAGTTATGAAAAAGCCGGCATAGACTATCCACTGCCGTTTGTGCGCTGGACAGAGCAACGCAACTTCAGGGCACTGCTGCAAACGATCAGCAGCGGCAAGCTGGAGGTGAGATCGCTGATAACCGAAAGGGTGCCACTTGCCGAGTACAACAAAATATACGCGAACATCAGCAGCGGTACATCTATAGCTTCTATACTGGAATACCCGGAAGACAGCAATGCCGCTGACACAGTAAGTATCACCAGTGGATCATTTGCACCCGGTAAAGGCGGCATAGGCATTATAGGCGCAGGCAACTTTACCGCCATGACCATGCTGCCTGTGCTAGGAGCTATCGGCGCACCACTTTACTCTATTGCAAGCGCATCGGGCCTTACGGGCACCTCCCTGGCCAAAAAATATAAAATAGGCAAGAGTACCACAGATTATAAGAGCATAATTAACGACCCCGCCATAGACCTGGTGATGATCACCACGCGGCACAATGAACATGCCGGTATGGTGGTGGAAAGCCTGCAGGCGGGCAAGCATGTATTCGTGGAGAAGCCGCTGGCATTGAGCAAAGAAGAACTTGATAACATTCTTGCGGTCTACAATGGCAGCAAAACGCTTACAGTAGGTTTCAATCGCCGCTTTTCGCCGCATATGCAGCGGGTAAAGCAGCTCGTGGGCGATGCGCAAATGAATGTCATCGCGACAATGAATGCGGGCAATATACCAGCCAATGTATGGGTGCACGACCTCAAAACAGGCGGCGGCCGCATAGTGGGCGAGGCATGCCATTACATGGACCTGATCACCTTCCTTACCGGCAGCAGGATAAAAGCGGTATGCATGAATGCCATGGGGGTAAACCCGCAGGCGAATACAGATAATGCATCGATATTGCTGCAATACGAAAATGGAAGTACGGGGGTAATTAATTATTTTGCAAATGGCTCTAAGGCATATTCGAAAGAAAGGATAGAGGTGTATGCCCAGGAGCGTACTATTGTTACCGACAACTTTATGCTGACGGAGGGATATGGAACAAAGGGTTTCTCTAAGCTGAAGACTAATGTAGACAAAGGACATAACACCCAATTCAGGATGCTTGTGGACCGGGTAAAGAACGGAGGTGCACCGATGATCCAGATGGATGAGATCGTGAATACAACGCTGGCGTCTTTTGCAGCTATTGAGAGCCTGATGAAAAAAGAATGGGTTGAAGTAATTTTAACGAAATAAAAGAGGTTCCCGCATTCGCGGGATTTAGAGGTTTATGTTAGTAGATATTATTGCAGGAGCGAGGCCGAATTTCATTAAGATAGCGCCAATTATTGAGGCAATAGAAGCGGCCAAAAAGGCCGGTATGGACATGAACTACAGATTAGTTCATACCGGGCAGCATTACGATAAAAAAATGAGCGGCGATTTTTTTGAACAGCTGGGTATACCTGCGCCGCATCATAACCTGGAAGTAGGCTCGGGCACACAGGCAGAGCAGACCGGCAAAATAATGATGGGTTACGAAAAGCTGCTGCTCGAAACGCCCTGCGATCTATGTATTGTTGTGGGAGATGTGACCTCTACCATGGCATGTTCCATCGCAGCAAAAAAGGTAAATAATATAAAAGTAGCTCACGTAGAGGGCGGCATCCGCTCCGGCGACTGGACCATGCCCGAGGAGATCAACCGCATTGTCACAGACGCCATAACCGACTACTTTTTTACTACATCGGAAGTCGCAAACAACAATCTCCGAAAGATCGGGATAAAAGAAAGTCAAATATTTTTTGTTGGTAACACAATGATTGATACCTTGTACAAGCAGATGCCGAGATTTGCTAAACCTGAACTTTGGGATAAGTTCGGGCTTTCGGATAAGAGGTACATCATGATGACCCTGCACCGCCCGGCAAATGTGGACGACAAGGAAAAGCTTAAAGAACTGATAACAGAGATAGTTAGCTCTTCACAAGGTCTGCCGGTGATTTTCCCGGTACACCCAAGAACAGCTAAGATATTAGAGACCATTGCAACCGAAGCCAGTAACTTACATTTGATCGATCCCCTGGGTTACCTGGAGTTCAATTACCTGGTAAAGAACGCCAAGGCTGTAATAACTGATTCCGGTGGGATAACAGAAGAAGCTACCGTGATGCGGGTGCCATGCATGACATTGAGAGATAGCACTGAGCGGCCGGAGACATGTACCGTAGGCACTAACGAACTCCTGGGCACCAACCCGAAAAGCATTGCGCCGGCATTTGAGAAATTGTTTAACGGCCAATGGAAAAAAGGGGCCATACCGGAATTATGGGACGGTAAAACGGCACCAAGAATTGTAAACAATATCGCTGCTATTTTTGGCTTAAGTTAATGAAGTAAAAAATGGTAAAGAGTTATTCACGGGAGATCGAAACAGTCGCAAATGCATTACTGCAGTTGAGCGACCTCGTCGTGGAAATATCCAGGGATCACACCGTTACACGTATATGGGAGAGCCCTTCATATAAACTATCTGACCCATCCCGGTTCAGGGGCAAGCAGATACTGGAGGCGGGGAATGATACGATCCTTATTGAGATAGACGGTCTTGTCGGCAAAAGCTTTGAGACAGGCGATACCGGCAGTATTGAATACACTATTTCACATGAGCAGTATACCGCGACTTACAGTATCAAGGTTCTGCCTATTCATCCGGATAAGGATCATGTTTTTATAGTAATAAAAAACCTTTCGAGGAAAGAAGGGATATCATTAATAGAAGATAAATGGAAGCTGGCGCTTGATGCCGCTGGAGATGGTATGTGGGATGTAAACCTGCAGACGGACCGAATTTACTTTTCAGAAAAGTGGCATGAGGCGTTCGGTTACACGGCAGATGAGATAACTACCCGAACCCAGTGGGCCGCGAAGGTTCACCCGGATGACATGGCGACGTACGATGAACTGCGGGCGGATTATCTTGCCGGGAAGACAGCCGTATTTGCGGTCGAGTTCAGGTACTTGTGCAAAGACGGAACCTATAAATGGATATTAAGCCGCGGCATAGCAGTATCTTTTACATCGGATGGCAGGCCTTTACGGTTTATTGGTACACAAACTGATATTAATGACCGGAAGATCGCCGAAGAAAGGTATTCAGGGGCAGCCGAGTTGTTGTCAAAGCTCATCAACAGTCTACAGAACGGAATATTACTCACCGACGAGAACCGGGTGATCATATACGCCAACCAGAAGTTCTGCGATATGTACAGGATCAGCGGTACACCTGAGCAACTGGTGGGAAGAGATGTGAGTAAGAGTCTGGGCATCAGCAAATATTTTTATAAGGATGCCGAGCGGTTCCCCAAGCGGACCGACGAGATACTGGAGAAGAATGAGATCGTGCTCAAAGAGCCATGGGAACTGGCGGACGGAAGGATATTCACAAGGGATTTTATTCCTCTTACCTACGGCAACAACAATAAAGCGGGTATATGGAAGTTCAGTGATGTCACTAATGAGCGGAATGCAGAGAAGCGGCTTGAAGAGCAGCGCATGTTCTATGAGCAGGTGTTAAATTCGATTGCTGCAGACATTGTTGTGTTCGATGCTGATCACCGTTACCTGTTCATTAACCCGGTCGCCATAAAGGATGAGGAGTTGCGCACATGGCTGATCGGGAAAACAGATGAGGACTATTGCCGTTTCAAGAACAAACCTATGTCTATCGCAGAGCGAAGAAGAGAAATATTTAATACTGTAGAACTGGAACGGCATCCGATACAGTGGGAAGAAAAGCTGCAAAACGCTGCGGGTGATATGGAATATCATCTCCGGAATATGTTCCCTGTGTACGACAAGGCAGGCAACCTGCAGATGATGATCGGTTATGGGCTGAATATAACTGACCGCATCGTGGCTGAGCAGGCGCTGAAGATGAGCAGGGATACATTTGCCAACGCATTCGACTATTCCGGCATCGGCATGGCTCTTATCAGTCCCGAAGGCCGGTGGCTGGATGTGAATAATGTATTGTGCGAAATGACAGGGTATACCAAAGAAGAGCTCCTGCAGTTGACGCTGAAAGATATCACCTACCCCGACGATTTTCATAAAGATATCACGCTGGTAAAGAAATTGCTGACCAGGCAGATATCCACATACAATATGGAGAAGAGGTATGTGTCGAAGAAGAAGAAGATCATACTGGTTTCCCTCACCGTATCTGCGGTCTGGAATAGTGATGACTCGCCGAGATTTGTTATTGCGCAGGTGGTGGATGTAACTAAAAGGAATGAACTGGAGAATGAGTTGCACAGGAAGAATGCGGAGATGGAAGCAACGAGGATAAATCTTATTAATAAGATAACCCAGCTTGAAGATTTGAGCCATATCATTGCTCACAACCTGCGCGGCCCTGCTGCAAATATCAAGATGTTATCGCGGGCATTGTCTGCCAAAACCAGGGGTGATGCGTCGGAGGCGGAGAATTCGATCAGCGACTTGTTTACCCAGGAGGAAGCGCTCGAATTAATTGAAGAAAGCAGCTCTGCGCTGATGAGCAGCCTGGCCACGCTTATGGAGATCACCAAGATAAAACTGGATAAAGAAATACCTTATGATGATTGCAATTTATCCGAGATAGTGAATGACATTACTACTCAATTATACAGTGCGGTTTTTGAAAAGCATGCGAAAATATCGCTGAACCTCGAAGTTACCTGTGTTAAATATCCCAAAGCTTATCTCGAAAATATCCTCTATAACTTTATCAGCAATTCGCTGAAGTATTGCAGGAATGATGTTCCCCCGGAGATCACCATCAGCACAGTAATGAATAACGACAAAGTGCAGGTGAGTGTGAAAGACAATGGCCTTGGCATTGACATGACCAAGTATGCCGATAAAATATTTAAGTTGAACGCGGTGTTTCACCAGGGATATGATAGTAAAGGGGTAGGGCTCTACATCACTAAGACACAGGTGGAGTCGCTGGGAGGCAAAATAGAAGTGAAGAGTAAGGTAAATGAGGGCACCGAGTTCATTGTAACCCTTTGATGTGCAGATGGCAGGAACACTTAGCAAAGTAATTAACCTTTTAGGCAACATGGGATGGCGTTATGCCGGCTTCCGCGCCCGGCATGAGCTGCTGCGAAAGAGCGGCCTGCTGAAGCGTAAATTTCCTGTTAACCCTGCTTTCAAACGATACTGCTCATTAGCGCAATGGAAGCAACAGCCCGCCGTTTTTTTCTTTGCCGACCGGGAATCGCTCACTTTCGCTCGCGATCCGGACGAGGAGTTAAAAACGACTTTCAACAATATTAAGAACGGGGTTTTCCTGCTGTTCAATAGTGTTCAGACCGATCTGGGAAAGAATTACGACTGGGTCACTAATCCGGATTCCGGGTTTCACTACGATATAAAAAAACACTGGACCGAAATACCCGACTATTCAAGGGAGGCGGGCGACATAAAGTTTGTGTGGGAGAAGTCGCGCTTCTCTTATCTGTACGATGTGATGCGCTATGACTATCACTTCAAAGAAGACCAGGCTGAATTTGTATTTGCTGAAATCATCTCGTGGATCAGAAGTAACCCTATTAACTGTGGCCCGAATTACCGCTGCAGCCAGGAGATGTCGTTGCGGGTGATGAACTGGTTGTTTGCGCTGTATTACTATCGTAACTCGCCATCACTCACCAATGAAGTGTTTGACCAGGTGCAACACACCATATACTGGCACATGCACCATGTGTACAACAACATCAATTTCTCCCGCATAGCTGTGCGCAATAATCACGCTATTACAGAAACACTGGCGCTTTACCTCACAGGGACATTTTTTCCTTCCATGCCCGGGGCTGATGTGTGGAAGAAAAAGGGAAAGGCCTGGTTTGAAGAAGAGATAGCGTACCAGGTATACGAAGACGGTACGTTCCTGCAGTTCTCTATGAACTACCATCGCGTAGTAGTGCAACTCCTTACGTGGGCTATTGTTTTGTCTGAAAAGAACGGAGATAAATTAAGCGATGCGGTCTACGACCGTGCCCGTAAATCAGTAGTGTTTTTAAGAACATGCATGGTGGAGGAGAATGGGTGGTTACCTAACTACGGAGCTAATGACGGTGCGCTATTTTTCAAACTGAGCAATGGTCATTTCCGCGATTACCGCCCGCAATTGGATGCGCTGGCTGAGGTCCTGGGCATGGATCTCGCACTTGACGGTCGCGAAGATGCTGCGTGGTGCGGTTCGGGCAGGCCAACCGCCACCTGGCGGCCTGAAGACGGCGTGCATACGTTTGCGCAGGGCGGGTATTATGTGATCAGGGAGCCGCAGACCCTTACGTTCATTAAGTGCGGCAGCTATAAAGATCGCCCCTCACAGGCGGATAACCTGCACCTGGATATCTGGTATAAGGGAGAAAATATTTTGCCCGATGCGGGTTCTTATAAATACAATACAGACGCAGAGACCATGCGCTACTTCAGCGGCACAGAATCACACAATACAGTAATGCTTGATGATAAAGATCAGATGCTGAAGGGCGGGCATTTTATATGGTTCTTCTGGTCGCAGAATGCAAGGGCTTCATTGAAAGAAGATGAGGGGGAATATACTTTTATCGGTTCGGTGAATATGTTCAGGTATATAACTCCGCATATTGTGCACAGGAGGGTAGTGGTGAAGCAAAAGAACAAACCCATCTGGCAGGTGAAAGACGAAATGATCATGGCGCCGGCGCGAATGGAAATGCGGCAAATGTGGCATACACCATTGAATATTTCGAACAAAGTCTCTATTGTTGCGGGAACTGAAAAAGGAGAACGGATAGAGGGGCAAAAACGAGATGGCTGGTATTCCTCTTTATATGGATACAAAGAAAAGACAGAGGAATGGTACTTTAGCGGACGGAATAAGATTATTGATACTAATATTACGGTTGAGACCAACTGATGAACATACTACTGATCCACCAATACTTTCTTGAGGAAAATGATCCCGGCGGTTCCCGCTGGAATGAGTTTACACGTGTGTGGACCGAGCAAGGGCATACTGTGACCGTGCTGGGCGGCATGATGCACTATAACGGCAAGGAGAAAATTGCGGAGTATAAGGGCAAACACTTTGTGAAAAAACAACAGGGTGCGGTTACTGTCTGGCGGTGCCATGTTTCAGAGGCGTA
>CAINOM010000683.1 GCA_903851455.1 uncultured Bacteroidota bacterium
ACGATCTATCCTGAAGAATACAGGCTGCTACGCTCAAACATGACATTGATTGAAACTAACCTCTCAGAGTTATTCTTCCTGGAAAACCATTACCTGATCCCAAAGATCGTTGAAGCACAAAAGAGCATCAATGCCGTCACTAATTGAAAATGACATCGTAAGTAAAAAAACGCCCAGGACGAAAGTCACCTGCTATCATTGCGGTCAGGACTGCCTCGGCGCACAAATAGCCATAGGCGAAAAATGCTTTTGTTGTGAAGGCTGCAAACTGGTATACGAGATCCTCAACGAAAAGGGGCTCTGCGACTATTATGCACTGCAGTCCCACCCCGGTTTCTCCCAGATCAAACCGATAAGAAACGACAAATACACCTACCTCGACGACGAAACGATAGCCGGAAAATTATACCAGTTCACAAATGGCGATCTTACCATTGCTACATTGTATATACCGGCTATTCATTGCAGCTCATGTATGTGGCTGCTCGAGCATCTGAGCAGAATGGACGCCGGCATCAGCGAAAGCAGGATCAACTTCACCGCCAAAGAAGTTACCATCCATTTCTCCCGGCAGAAGACAAGTTTCCGGAAAATCGTGGAATTACTGGCAACACTAGGCTATGAACCCTATATAAGCCTGGAAGATGCAAGTGACAAAACAGCTAAATCGTACAACAAACAACGTATTATCAAGCTCGGGGTTGCCGGTTTCTGCTTCGGCAACATCATGATGATGAGTTTCCCCGAGTATTTGTCGGGCAAGATCGGCATTGAAAGCCAGTATGCATATTTGTTCCGATACCTGAACCTGCTGTTATCCCTCCCGGTATTCTTCTATTCTGCTTCAGAGTTCTATTACACTGCATGGACAGGGCTAAAACAAAAAATGCTGAATATCGACACTCCAATCGTCCTTGCATTGATCATTACATTTTCCCGGAGCATCTATGAGATACTGACCAATACTGGCGCCGGCTATCTTGACAGCATGAGTGGCATAGTATTCTTTATGCTCGCGGGCAGAATAGTGCAGGAGAGAACCTATAAGTCACTTTCATTTACACGCGACTACAAATCATATTTCCCGATCGCAGTAAACGTAAGGACCGCCGCAGGTATGGTCAGCAAGCAACTACAGGACCTTAAAACAAAAGACGTTGTGGTGTTGCACCATGATGAAATAATACCGGCGGACTCTGTTGTTCTGAATAACAACGCACTCATTGACTATAGTTTCGTCACAGGTGAGGCTGAGCCAATTAGCGTAAAGCAGGGAGAACTGGTATATGCAGGAGGAAAACAGGTCGGCGAAGAACTGATCATACAGATCACCAAGCCCATTGCCGGCAGCTACCTAACCTCATTATGGAACCACTATGCATTTAAGAAGGATAAAACAAAAAAGAACGACAACAGCAGTGCCATCCACATACTGAGCAAATATTTCACAGTGATATTGCTCAGCCTTGCTGCGGGCACCGCAGTATACTGGTATTTTCACGACCCTGCCAGGATCATCAACAGCGTATCTGCCATGCTCATTGTAGCCTGCCCTTGCGCATTACTTTTATCCGCCACATTTACCAATAGTAACATCCTCCGCATTCTTGGGCTCAACGGGCTCTATCTTCGAGACCCTACAGTAATAGAGCAGATGGGAATGGTGAACCATATTGTATTTGATAAGACTGGCACCATAACCAAGGGAAATGCGAACGCAATTATCTATTCAGGCCACCAGCTCAGCAATGAAGAAAAAGATGCGGTGTATACAATAGTACGCCATAGCAGCCACCCGGTAAGCCGCTCGCTGGAAGTATGGCTGGGCGAAAGGAATATAATTCCGTTGACATCATGGAAAGAGATTCCAGGAAGCGGCCTGATGGCGACGACAAGCGATGCAACAATACTCGTCGGCTCAGCGGCTTTCACAGGTATCACGGGCACTAATCCGGCTGACAAGGCAACCGTGTATGTAAAGATCAACGACAAGGTAACTTCACTCCATTTAGAATCCACTTTCCGTGATGCTATGCCGGCCTTGCTCAAAAAACTAAAAGAAAAGTTCTCATTATCGCTATTGTCGGGAGACAATGATAAGCAGCGGCCGTTTTTCAAAGACCTGTTCGGCACAAAGGGAGAACTGCTCTTTGAACAAAAACCGATCGACAAACTTAATTATATAGAAAGCCTGCAGAAGGAAGGAAAAAATGTAATGATGATAGGAGATGGCCTGAACGATGCCGGCGCACTGCAGCAAAGCAATGTAGGTATTACTCTGGCCGATGATGTCAACAACTTCACTCCTGCGTGCGACGGCATATTCAACGCGGAAAAAATAAGTTCATTCCAGTCACTGCTGGAACTGGCACATTCTTCGGGAAATATAATCCGGATCAGTTTTGTTGTTTCGATCATTTATAACGTTGCGGGCCTGTACTTTGCAATGCAGGGGATGATGCGGCCTGTAGTCGCTGCAATTCTTATGCCGTGCAGCACCATAAGCATTGTCATAATATCCAGCGGCCTCAGCAATCTTATTGCCTGGCGCAAGGGCCTGAGTGTGAAGACAGTTCAATAACCTTGCCGCCCGCTCTACTCACTTCAAATGCCCCGGTGTTCCGGGGCATTTTCATGAACAGCATAGCCCAGGGGCATTCGAATAGCAACGAAAGGACAATCGAGTAGGAGGTAAGGGATTATCTCCCTTACCGTCCTCTCACACCACCGTACGTGCCGTTCGGCATACGGCGGTTTGTCAGAATAATGGTTGCTGTTGTTTCAACAGGACGGCCTCAGTTACTTGTTGAATTAGCCAGCTCAGCTCCTTTTGCCTTTTACTCTCGGCTTCCAGCCTACCCTCAGGCAAGTAGTTCTCTAATGAGGTTCGGCTTCATAGCTTTATAATAAACGCCTAATGCCTTCGTCTTATTCCAACATTCAGTCCTTCAGTTGCGTTGAGGTTCTTCAGCGACTATCTATTGTCGGCTCGTTTTCCACTTACTATGACCTCGGCTGACTTCTGTTAGCATCCAATTACATCTTTAACTCTGCAACCGGTTTGCCGCTTCGGCACTCTCTCGTACCTACACCAACATTACTAACAGATCTCTCAGGGTAAGGATATACGCTTTCCGTTCATGTA
>CAINOM010000684.1 GCA_903851455.1 uncultured Bacteroidota bacterium
TAAATTAATACTTAATGCGTAAAAAGGCTAAATGCATAAAAAGCTGGTTGCTGCAGTAACAGCCGGCACATCTTAACTTATTAATAATCCGTTATTTGTTCACCGCTAAATGGAAGTTCCACTGAAAATTAACGCACCTGGAAAGTTCCGGCGGGCTATAAAGGCTTGAACGAAGTAAGAAATTTATCGGCAGAAGGCTGGATACCTTTTTTCAGACCAAAGATGGTGATCAGCGAGTATTGAAATTTATTGATTATGTATATCCGGTCTTTACAGGTAACCTCATCGGTAACGAACATAAATTCAATGTAGGGTTTGTCGCCGCTAAGCTCGGTAGCCAGCGTCTTTACCGAAGTGGCCCTCATACTTGCCGCCGCAGCATCGCGACCGTCCTCCAGTATCTGTTTTACGGTCTTGTTTTTGGGATAGAACGGTGTCATGTCTATCCATCCCGCTATGTACACTTCATCGTCTGCGGGTGCGGAGGTGGCCATGTGTATCTTGAAGATGACATTTTCCTCCGTGGTATTATCTTCTGCAGATTCCTCTGGCTTTTCAGGAAATGAAATACTGAAATGCCCGTCGGCGGATGTGTATAATTCCCATTGGTTTGCCGGCGTAAAACTACACAGAAGGGCAACGACCGCTACTAAAGGCATGAACAGGAATTTTTTCATAACGCCGGTTTGAGTTTTTTAAAAATGCTCTAGCTCAAATATACAGAAATTAATGAATCAGGCGCAAGGCTACCTCTTATAGAATGCGATGGCGCGGTACCGTTTTTATTTATTTGTATAAAAACATAAAGAAAAAGCTGCATTTTTACATTGAGAACATAAATCAGGAACCATGAGAGGCAAATCAGTCATCTATTTTTTGCTGGGCTTGTACACAGCGCTTATTAGCTGGAGCATCTATCAAAGCGTTATTCTGCTCATCCTTCACTGGATATTCTGGCCGTTGGCACTTCTATACTTCATACTTACCGGTCACCTTGCCCATGGACAATGGCTGAGCATTCCCAAGCATTATTTCAATTAACCGTCGGCCTATGTCTGCAAGAGCATTTATTATTACAGCTTTTCTCTCGTTAAGTTGTTTAGTAAATGCGCATGCCTATCCCGACAACCTGCTTCACAAATCTTACGCCGTCCAGTTTTTTGCGGTCGACTCTATATATGATGTCGTCAACAAGCACGATTCGGCACAGGTGTTTGGTGAATTACAGGCCATGGAAAAATGGGCTGATGATAACGGCGACGAACAACTAAAAGATGCGCTGAGGCTAAAGGAGCTCCTGTACTGGCACAAGTGGAACAATACGGATTTAGGAAAGGCGAAGATAGAAAACGGTTTGTCTGCGCTCATAACCGAGCTGAAAGAAAAAAAGATGCCGGAACTTGAAGCACAGGCGCTCCAGATGCTGGCAGATTATTACTGGGGAAGCCCCAAGACGTTCAGCAAGGCATTCGAATTATCGATCGATGCAAACAATATTTACTCAAAGTTTTCGCCCAAACAGTTCCCTCCGAAGTATGCCTTCCTGCATAAGTTCGGTCTGTGTTACTACCGCTTTAAAGACTATAATACCGCACTGCATTACTTCCTGGAGGTCAAAAATGCAGAGCAACCCCAGAACATTGACCATCTGAATACAATCGGCCTCTGTTACCGCTTCTCAGGTGTTTATGATTCGGCCGAATATTACTTTCTCCAGGCTTATAACCAGGCAAAACAGGTTAACCAGAAAGTCTGGATAGGTATAACCGGTGGGAACCTCGGCATCACCTACTACCATGAAAAACGCTTCAGGGAGGCGATACCGCTTCTGGAAAATGACATAGAAATAGGGTTGGCACATAATAAACTGAATGACAACTCCACAAAATCTATAGCGATACTTGGCGATGTATACCTGGAGCTCAATGATAAGAAAAAGGGACTGACCACCCTGCTGCAGGCCAACCAGATGGTGATAGATGGCGCCAAATGGAGAAACTTTGACCTGCTGGAAAGTATCTATACACGGCTGGCAAAGGCTTATGCTATGAATGGCAATTACCAGATGGCCTTCAATTTCGAAGATTCGGCAAGGCGGGTATCAGATAGCTCCGCTGCCGAACGCAATGCGCTGATACTGGTGAGTGTGCAGCAAAAAGTAAATTCCGAAAAACGTGAGGCAGACGCCCAGAAGCGCGACCGTGAGATAAAGATACAGGTGCTTATCTGGGCCTTCCTGCTGGTGAGTATCACTTTGCTGCTGGTGGCTATTTTCTTCGTGCTGAGAAACTACAGGAACCAGAAGAAAACAAACGTGCTGCTATCGGCCGAGAAAAAGCGATCGGAAGATCTGCTGCTGAACATATTGCCATCGGAAGTGGCCGATGAGCTGAAGGACAAAGGCACTGCGGAGGCCCGCTACTTCGACCATGTTACCGTCATGTTCACCGACTTTGTAAACTTCACCAGGGCCAGTGAAAAGATGAAACCGCAGGAACTGATCGATGAGCTGCACGCCTGCTTCAAGGCATTTGACGAGATAACGGGAAAGTATAATATAGAAAAGATAAAAACCATAGGCGATGCTTATCTCGCAGTCTGCGGCCTGCCCGTGGCAGATCCCATGCACGCAGAGCAAATAGTTCGCGCCGCAATGGATATCAATGAGTTCATGCGTATGCGGCGGCAGAAAATGGGCGACAAAACCTTTGAAATAAGGATAGGCATCCACAGTGGCAGCGTGGTAGCGGGCATTGTGGGTGTAATAAAGTTCGCCTACGATATTTGGGGCGATGCCGTGAATATTGCCGCCCGCATGGAGCAGAGCGGAGAAGCCGGCCGTATCAACATATCGCAGGATACCTACGAACTGGTAAAAGAACACTTCAGGTGCACCTACCGCGGCCAGATATCAGCGAAGAACAAGGGTGAGCTCAGTATGTACTTTGTGGAGGGGCCCAAATAGGCAGCGGCGCCATGCATGGCGTCTTTACCAAACATATTTCCTGATCGCCGCCAATTGCTTAAACCTCTTTTATTTCATTTAGCTTGTGCAGCTCGAGCACTGTTGTCATCCCGTCCTCGCTTTCGCGGTACATGGGCACAAATTTGGCGTTGAACTTCATTTCCTGGTAGGTATACGAAGTCCTTTGCAGCACCAGGCTGGAATAGACTTCGTCAAAAGCGGTCACCAGCACATATAATTCTACGTCGGCGGTTGCAACATCGTCGCAGCTAAGGCCGAACATCGGGCTGTTCTCGTCTATGGGGTGCACCACGGTCCAGTTCATCGGCAGGTTGTCCACTTTATAGCGTTCCAGGATCAGGTCATAAAAGTTGTAGGTTGAAACCCCGTTCTCATCTACCCGCATTGCTATATTCACTTTTATCTCTACGTTAGTCAGTGTATGATTGTCTTTGTAGGTCACAAAGCGGAACATCAACGCTGTTTTGTCGCGGTAGGGGCTTATCAACGCGAGGTCGCTGAACTTGAGGTAGGACTTTGGTTTTGCAAACCGCCCATATATGAGACCGGTTGCTATGGCAAACGACAGAAAGCCCGTAAGCGCTTCGAGCGAAGAAAGCAGGTTAGCGCCATCCCCCATCGGGTTAATGCGGCCATACCCGACGGTGGTAAACGTCTGTGTACTGAAATAAAAAACTTCTTTGAACCGCGCCCATGGTGTCTGGGCCACTATGCCCTGTAGCTGCCCTGCACCAATAAACAGGTAAGCAGTCGTAAACAGCAGGTTGATGACGAAGTAAAAAATAAGGATAACGGTAATAAACTTCCACGTGGGAAGATTGAGCATCCGCTGGTATACGCTGAACCGGTTAAAATAAGTGGAACCCTCCCGCCGGAGATTGAAACTTCCGTCTTTATTGATAAAACGCCCCCCATAGCTGTCGGCCTTGTTGCCGAAACCAGTATCATTGTTGGTTTTCAAAAATGGATTTACCTTGCTTTGGTGAGCCATTGTGGTTTTCAGATAATAACAAGTGAAGATAAGAAATGATTCGAATTCAGGGTTTTCCCAGCGCTTTTCCAAACACAGTGCGTACCCGCCATTTTCAAAGGCACAAAATACATAGAGACGCCATACCGGCGTCTCTATTCTTTAAGGTTCTTAAATCACAAACTATGCTTTACCCTTTTTATATTTTCCGATCAGCTCGGCCACAGGGGCACGCAACAGGAATTCGGGATTGAGTTCGGTAAATATTTTTACTCTCGCGGGCGACAATTTCAGCGCCCTTTCCAGTTGCAGCAGTGCTTCCTTTGCCTTGCCCAGCTCGAATAACACGGCAGCCTGGTAATAAGCAAAATCGCCTTTCTCTCCACAGTGCTCACGCGCAACCGCCAGTTGTGTCAGCGCTTCCTCATAGTAACCTGTTATGTACAGCCCGCGTATCAGTGCCACCCAGGTAGTTTTATTGCCGGGCTTCAGCCGCACTGCGTTAAGATAGCATACCAGCGCCTCGCTCTTCACATTCATTTCCATCAGGCAGTTGCCTATGGCCATGCAGTAAGAGGCATTATCCTTATCCAGATGCAGCGCTACCGAGTATGACTTCACGGCCTTTTCCCATTGCTTTTCACGCGCATAGGTCTCGCCGATCTTGTAAAAAATGCCATCGTCCTGCGGGCTGAGCTGTGATGCCTGTCTGTAGAACTGCCGGGCACGGGCAAAATCTTTTTGCTTTTCCCAGCAGTAACCCATGGCCTCAAATATCACATCCTCCGCCTTGGCGATCTCTATATGTTTCTCCAGCACTTCCAGCGCCTTGCCATACCATTTCAAGCGCATATAGGCATCGGCCATATTTCGGTACGCAAATTCAAACTTCTCATCGATGGCCACACAATATTCGTAGGCGTCTATACACTTTTCGTAAAGCTTCAGTCCCTGGTAGGCCGCACCGAGGTTGAACCAAGCAAGCGCATTGTAAGGATCATTGTCAGCGAGTTGCGTATGCAGCGTCACACTCTCCTCAAGGCGGTCGGTAAACTCAGCCCAGAAACATATTTTCTGCAATGCTTCTTCGTTGCGCTTATCTATTTTTATCACTCTTTTCAGTGTATCGAATACCGCATCAAATTCTTCGCTCTCGTCATATACATCAGATAGCTCCAGCAATATTTCCGTTTTCTCCTTGCCACTGTATTCTCCCGACTTTTGTTCCAGCCACAGGGCCGCCTGGTCGTATTTGAACTGGGCAAGTAATATATCTGATCGAAGCAATACGGCATCAATGTTATTGCTGTCATATTGCTCCATCTCGTCAAGCGCTTTAAGGGCCTGCCCGTATTTTTGAGCCTGTGTAAATATCTCTGCTTTAAGTAATAGCAGCGTGCCTGAGAAAGGATAATAAGTTCTGGCTATATCGCAGGCCAGTAGTGCCTGCTCTTCGTTACTGTTCTGAAAATAATATTCTATGACCCGCTCAAACTCTTCCTCATCCATAATGCTGGCCGAATTCCCTTTTTTAACTTCCTCATACCTGCTAAGGGTTTCATCCAGCGGGCCCCACTCTTCGTTGAAATCGTCGTCAAACATATGCAACCTATTTTACCAAAGTTACTGAAAATAACATGCCAGATATATGCGGCATTGTTATCACACAGTAAAAATACACACGTTATTAACAATGTGCTTTATAGGCGTATCGATAAATTTTAACGTAATCGGGCTGCCGCGAAAATTCATACCCGTAGCAATAATGGCAGATATCTACTAATTTAAAAAGTGAAAAAGTAAATTTAGAAGCGTTTAACTGCTCCTTATATTTTTTTCGCTGCATTTATATTATCTTGCATTCCCCCGATATATCATTTGCTATATTATTGAATGTTCGGTGGAAGCAAAAAATTATCAGCGATGACACAACCAAACAGCGCATTCAGGCACCACAGAGCAATGGTGATCGACGATTCCCGTATTGACCGTTTTGTTGCGGACCGGATAATAAAACGATCTTTTTTTGCTGAAGAAGTAGTGCTCATGGAATCAGCGATCGAAGCACTTAGCTATCTGCAGGCTTTAGAGAATACCGACGACTTACCCGAAGTAATATTCCTCGATATCCGCATGCCCGTGATGGATGGATTTGGCTTCCTGGAAAGCTACAATGCCCTGCCCGAGACCGTGAAAAGGAATTGCATCATTGCGATGATCTCTTCTTCGGCCGATGTAAACGACCATCTTCGGGCGCGCTCTAACCAGTACGTGTCCTGCTTCATGGAAAAACCACTGGATAAAGAAAAACTGGACCAGTATTTCCTGGAGTCTACCAGCAGCCAGTCCTGATGCGTTTGCTCAAAAAAATTCTTTTATGGACCGCTGCAATCGCAGCGGTCTTGTATTTAGGTATTTGCACGTACTTCTATTCGAAACAGGACGACATACTGTTCGCACCTACCAAACTAGCCGCTGACTACTCTTTCAAATTTCCGGCCAATTTCACCGAACGGAAAATAGCGGTGCCCGGCGCTACGCTTGATGGTCTTCTTTTCAGATCACCGCCTCCCGGTACAACTGCTGATTCTTCCAAAGGAGTTATTTTTTACCTGCACGGTAACGGGGGTGCCCTGAATACATGGGGCGATATAGCATCGGTATATACCAGCCTGGGTTACGATATCTTTATGCTCGACTATCGCGGGTATGGGAAAAGCGACGGCAAAATAACTTCTGAGCTGCAGTTTTTTGATGATGTGCAGGCGGCCTACAACGACCTTCGCTCTCTGTATCCGGAGAACAAGATCATCGTTCTCGGCTACTCCATAGGTACCTGCCCTGCCGCTATGTTAGCCGCACGCAACCACCCTAAAATGCTGATATTGCAGGCACCCTATTACAGCATGACCGACATGATGAAGCGAACTTATCCGTTCCTCCCCACCTTTATGCTGCGCTATCCACTCAATAGAGATGCCTTTGTAAAAGAAGTGAAGGCGCCCATCGTTATCTTTCACGGCGATGCTGACGAAGTGATCTACTATGGCTCATCGTTGAAGCTGCAGGGAGACTTCAAACCCTCCGACCGGCTGATCACTCTGAAGGGTCAGGGGCATAGTCGTTTTTCAGAAAACCCGGACTACCTGGCCGCCATGAAAAAAATACTGGAATAAATAATTATTTTTAAAGCCCGTATACCCGGCAATTCATGAAGAACTCTTTTTTGAACAAGAAACTGCTGATCATAGGCACCATCTGCCTGCTCACTTTTATTTGCTTTTCTTATACCCTTCACAACCAGTTCACCAACTGGGACGATGACTTCTATGTTACGAATGATCCTTACATAAAAGCATTTACACCACACAATCTTAAAGTCATTTTCACCGAAGACATCACTAAAAATAATTATCACCCGTTCTGCATGCTGTCGCTGGCGGTCAACTATTTTTTTGCCGGCATGAACCCCATGTCCTACTACGGCACAAACATCATCATCCACATAGCCAATGTGATACTGGTGTTCCTGCTGTTGCTGGCGCTTTGCAGGCGGCTTAAAATGGAGGAGAACGCGCAGTTGTTCATCGCCTCCTTTGGCGCTTTATGGTTTGGCATTCATCCCATGCATGTGGAGTCGGTAGCATGGATAGCCGAGCGTAAGGATGTGCTTTATGCCTTCTTTTATTTTAGTGCCCTGCTTTGTTATGTCCGCTATGTAGATACCGCAGAACGGAAATGGTACTTCGCTACCTTTTTCCTGTTCATTGCCTCCTGCCTCTCAAAGCCCATGGCGGTGGTACTGCCCATGTCCCTGTTGTGTTTTGATTTCCTGCTAAATCGCGATCTGAATAAGAAACTGATCACGGAGAAGATCATTTTCTTCCTGGTTTCCCTGCTTTGTGGCTCCATGGCTTTTTATACACAAAATAAAACAGGGGCAATAGCATCCTTCAGCGCGCTCACTATTACCGAGCGCGTGATGTATGCGGCGTACGGCTTTATCATGTACATGTCCAAAGTATTCAACCCAAGCTATTTATCTACTTTTTACCCGTACCCTTATCGCTATACTACCGGCTACCTGCCGGGCATTTATTATGCTGCGCCATTTTTAGCACCAGGCATTCCCGCGGCATTCCTGTACCTCACCTGGCAGTCGAACCGCGCTTATTTCAGGATCGTGGCATTCGGTTTCGGATTTTTCTTTTTCAATATAGTGTTCGTACTGCAGTTCATATCTGTAGGCGCAGCTATCATGGCCGACCGCTATTCGTATGTGGCCTATTTCGGGCTGTTCTTTATGATCGCTTACTTCGCATATGAGATTATAAAGAGAGTACCTGTTTTCAGAACGGCGCTCATCACGCTGCTCCTGCTGCTTTCAGGGATACTGGCCTATGTATGTCATGAGCGCACGTATGTATGGCACAATGCAGAGACCCTCCTTTCAGACGCCATAGAAAAATATCCTTA
>CAINOM010000685.1 GCA_903851455.1 uncultured Bacteroidota bacterium
CGTATACTCGCTTACTTCGGTATAAAGCGGATAAATGAATCGCCCTGCCTCGCTATTTCCACCTTGAAAGAATTGGGCGGCATCACAAAGCCGCTCTCCATATCAGACCTCGTGTTCGTTATCGGCCCGCGTGTGAATGCTGCCGGCCGGATGGACGATGCCCGCAAAGCAGTGGAGTTTTTCATTGAGACAGACCCCGAAAAAATACCCGCCCTCGCTGCGGCGCTGCACTCTGACAATGACGATCGTAAAGAGGTAGACAAGAGCACTACCGAGGAGGCGCTTGCCATTCTCGATGATGATATACGTTTGCAACAGCGCAAATCTACCGTACTGTTTCGCCCACACTGGCACAAGGGCGTAGTAGGTATCGTCGCCTCACGGCTCATAGATCATTACTACAGGCCCACTATAATGCTCACCAGTGCAAATGGTAAGGCTACGGGCTCCGCGCGCTCTGTCTCGGGTTTCAATATCTATGAGGCCATACATGAGTGCCGCGACCTGCTCGAAAACTATGGTGGCCACTTTTATGCCGCGGGTATGACCATGGCCGAAGATAGGGTCGAGGAGTTCATTGCGAGATTTGAACAAATAGTTGCAGCGACCATCACCCCCGAACAGCAAATACCGGAAATAGTTATTGACGCCGAGATACCGCTGTCATTAGTGAAGCCGGCTTTTTACAATCTTTTAAAACAGCTGGAACCTTTTGGGCCCGCAAATATGAAACCGGTATTTATCACAAAGAACCTGTATGATTATCAGGGCTCATCAAATGTGGTAAAGGAGCAGCACCTGCGCATCGTGGCCCGCCAGGAGAACGGCTCTATTATCGAAGGAATAGGCTTTGGCATAGGAGACAAATATGAGGTTGTACGTTCCGGACCGTTTGACATGGTCTACAACATTGAGGAGAATGAATACAACGGCAATACACGGGTGCAGGTGAAAGTGATCGACGTTCGCAAAAGCAAATAACGCTTTTTATCATTCAGAATGTCTACAGGATCGGTAACTACGTTTGTACAATATTTTAACGCTAAAAACGATTTTATGAAAAGGATCACAGTTGCCGCGCTTATGTTTACATCCATCCACGCTTTTGCTCAGAAAATGGATGCGTCAAAAGTGCCTGCGCCGGTTAAGGCTTCCTTCACCAAGAATTTCTCCACGGTAAAGGACGCAAAATGGGAGAAGGAAAATGGCAACTACGAGGCTAACTTTCAGCAGGGCGGGAAGAAAATGTCCGCGACATTTGATGCCAATGGCGCCTGGCTGGAGACCGAAAACGCAATCGAAGTCAGCTCGCTTCCCGCTGCAGCAACGACCTACCTTGCAGCTAACTATAAGGGCGAGAAAATAAAGGGTGCGGCCATGCTCAAAATGGCAAATGGCGAAACACACTACGAGGCTGAAGTGAAGGGTATGGACGTGCTTTTCGATGAAAAAGGAAAATTTATTAAAACGCAAAAAGACTAAAAATGAGATATCTGAAATTTATTGGCGCGGCCTTGATGGCAGTTGCAGTAGGTAACACTTCGATTGCACAAACATCGGGTTACCATGTTGTGAATACCTTTCACATCCCCAGCCCCGGCGGATGGGACTACATAGCGGTGAGTCCCGTGAATGGTAACATCTATGTTTCCCACAGCTCGCAGGTGAACATACTTAATCCAGCCGGCGACTCCGTTGGTGTAATTCCAAATACTACCGGTGTACACGGCATAGCTTTCGCTCCTGAATTTAAAAAAGGGTTCACCAGCAATGGTCGTCTTAATACCGTAACCGTATTTGACATAAACACAAATGCAGTGCTCGCCCAGGTGAAGACCGGAGAAAACCCGGATGCGATCATGTACGATCCCTTCTCTAAAAAAGTATATACCTGCAATGGCCGCAGTAAAGATCTTTCGGTCATAGACCCTGCTACCAATGAAGTGATAAAGACTGTGGAACTGGGTGGAAAGCCAGAGACGCCGGTGAGCGATGAGGCTGGAAACCTTTACATCAATATCGAAGACAAAAATGAGATCGCGGTGGTGAATACAAAAACATACACAGTTACCAATCGCTGGAAGATAGGTAATGGTAAAGAGCCATCCGGTCTTGCAATAGATATTAAAACAAAAAGGCTCTTCGCCGGTTGCGATAATAAGTTGCTTATTGTGATGAATGCCGAGAACGGCAAGGTGGTAAAAGAAATGCCGATAGGCGATGGCTGCGACGGTGTAGCATTCGATCCCGAACTGCAGAATGTATTCAGCTCAAACGGGGAAGGAACACTGACAGTGATACACGAGAACTCTGCGAAGGATTTTAAGGTAGTGGAAAACGTGCCCACTAAAAAAGGCGCACGTACGCTCGCTGTAGACGAAAAGACGCACAAAGTATACCTGCCCGCTGCAGATTTTTTGCCGGCCGATCCGGCAGAGCACAAAAGGCCTGGTGTTGTTCCCGGATCGTTCCAGGTGTTGGTTTTGAGTAAATAGATCGCTGCTAATGAAGGTACTTATTGTAGAAGATGAACCCGCTTTGAACAGAAGCATAGTGGAGTACCTCTCTTCACAACAATATCTTTGCGAATCAGTAAATAACTATAGGGATGCGCTGGCGAAAACCGAACTATACCACTATGATTGTATAGTACTCGATATTATGCTGCCTGATGGCAATGGGCTAAATATATTGCGGGAGCTGCAGTCTGCAAAAAAGACAGACGGGGTTATTATTATCTCCGCAAGAAACGAGCTGGATGATAAAATAGACGGACTAAGGCTTGGTGCAGATGACTATCTCACCAAGCCTTTTCATTTGCCGGAATTAAGTATGCGTATTGCAGCCATAATCAGGCGCAAAAACCAGCAAGGAAGTGTAATGCTAACTTTTGAAGAGATTGCACTGGACACTTCCGCCAAAACCGTCACTGTGAACAGCCAGAATATTATGTTGACGCGCAAGGAATATGAGCTGCTGGTGTATCTGATCACTAATAAAAACAGAGTTTTATCGAAAAATGCGATCGCAGAACATTTGTGGGGCGATGACATGGACATTGCTGACAACTACGATTTCATCTATGCTCACATAAAGAATCTCAGAAAGAAGATGTTGCAGGCAGGCGCAAGAGACTATATTCACAGTGTCTATGGAATGGGATATAAATTCGCATTGGTGTGAAGCTTTCTGAAAAATATAACCGGCTGAACGTTGCCGCCACGATTTCGATATTTATTGTCGGAAGTTGTTGCTTTTATTTTCTGCTCAATTACATTTTGATCAGGGAGCTCGACGAAGAACTTAAGTCGGAAAAACAAGAGATAGAAAGTTATGTGGTCCTGCATGGCGCACTCCCTGAGGTTGTTCATACCAAAAATCAATACACTTTTTTTAAGGCGGCCCATGCTCCGCTGGAAACTGTTTACGTAACCGGCAAACACAATTATGACGGAGAAGAAGAAGATTTCAGGGAGATACATTTTACTATTGCAGTACAAGACAGAACTTATCTGGTTAACGTAGCTACGCCACTTGAGGGAACGGAGTCTTTGTTACAGGCGATCATAGCGATTACAGTTGCAATGATCGCCATGATATTACTAGCTGGGTACATCATTAACAGGGTGGTGATTAGAAAGCTTTGGCTGCCATTTTACGAGACTATTGAGAAGGTAAAGGGGTATAAGATTGCGGATATTTATGTGCCAGTAACTGAAGGGGGGCAGATCGACGAATTTTCGTTGCTTAATCAAAGCATAAATGAAATGATAGCTAAGGTGCAGCAGGAGTACAATGCGTTGAAGGGTTTCACCGGCCAAGCTGCTCACGAGATGCAGACTCCACTCGCGGTGATACGTTCGAAACTTGATATGCTTGTGCAGGATGAAGACGTCGCGCGGAAAAATGGCCAGACGATCACGGACATAGAACGGTCTGTGCAGCGCCTCTCCAGGCTGCATCAGTCGCTACTGCTGCTTACGAAGGTTGAGAACAAACAGTTTTCACTCAATGAGCGGGTATACATCGATCAGGTAGTAGCAGGCAAATGTTCGGAATATGATGAGATGACGGAAGATCGGAATATCACAGTCAGCCAGCAGCTTAGCCCCACAGAGATTATCTTTCATCATCATTTGGCTGACATCCTGATCAATAATCTGGTGAACAATGCAATAAAATACAACCGTGCCGGCGGAACAATAGATATCGTTTTGATCGGTAAAATACTGACGATAACAAACACATCGAGATCCGGGCAACTTGACCCGTTTAAGATTTTTAAACCCTTTTACCGGAGCGAAACCGACGGGGAAGGCTCTGGTTTAGGGTTGTCAATCGTCAGGCAGGTTTGCGACACAGCAGGCTATTTCGTCGGTTATGACTATGTAGATGGCAAACATGTTTTTTCTGTAAAATTTATTTGACCGCTACAGATTATATTCAGATTCATGAATTTATTTTGTGACGATAAAACCATGTGGAATGAAGTATTCGGTAGCAGTGATCTTTATTTTTTGTTTTTTGCCACTGGCAAAGGCTCAGTATGCTTTTAGGGCAGTAGTAAAAGATAAAGACAAGCATCCCATCCCCGGCGTCATAGTAGCCGATAAACATGGGCATGGTGCAGCCACCAACGATAGCGGGCGGGTGATCATCGCTAATGTGAACATCACGCCCGATACATTTTACTTCACCTTTGTGGGTTACCAAAGCGATAGTGTCATTGCCGACATGCATAACGACAGATGGCATGAGGTGACATTATCCGAAGGCGGCAAAGAACTCGAAGAAGTGATATTCGTTTCCTCTACCCGCACCAACGAGCGCATTGAAAATGCGCCAGTAAAAGTTGAAGTATTGGGCAAAGAAGAATTGGATGAAGAGAATACCATAAGACCTGCAAATATTGCCAGCATACTCGGCGACGTAAGCGGTGTGCAGATACAACAATCTTCGGCCACCTCCGGCAATACTAATGTGCGCATACAGGGTCTTAACGGCCAATACACACAGATACTGCGCGATGGCATGCCGCTTTACGATGGCTTTTCCGGTGGCTTTGGCATATTGCAGATACCCCCGTTGGACCTCCGGCAGGTAGAGCTCATAAAAGGGTCGGCATCTACGCTCTATGGAGGTGGTGCCATAGCCGGTCTCATCAACCTGATCTCAAAACGACCCACAAATGAGCAGGAAGCAATATTCACCATTAACGCCACTACGCTGCAGGAGCAGGACGTAAATGTCTATTTCGCAAAACGTAGCAAGAAATTCGGCTATACCCTGTTTGCCGCATACGACCATCAGAATGCAGTGGATGTGAATGGTGATGGCTTTTCAGATGCGCCGCAGCTCAGCACATTCAACATACATCCGCGCCTGTTCTTTTATCCCGATGAAAAAACCACCCTCACCGTTGGTTACAATGGGACTTTTGAACGGCGCTATGGCGGCGACCTGCAGGTGATAAACGGCCTGCCGGACAGCACACACCAATACTATGAGAAGGACCTGACCCACAGGAATACTGGTGAACTTATTTTTGAGCGGGCACTACCCGGTCTCGTAAAGCTAACGGTGAAAGGCAGCGTCAGTTCCTTCGATCGGAACATAAGCACCAATATAGACGAGATAAACGGCAACCAGCTAAACTACTATTCGGAAGCGTCTGTATTCATACCTCAAAAGAATAACAGCATTGTCGCGGGTATTAACGCCACCGGCAATAATTTCAAAAAGCTTGCTGGCACAGACAGCATAGCACTCAATGAGTTCCAAGACAATGTTATCGGTGCTTTTGCGCAATACACACTGCACCTGCCTGCACAAACCACGCTGGAAGCCGGCCTGCGTGGTGACCATACCGATCACTATGGTAATTTTATCCTGCCACGCATTGCATTATTTCACCGGTTCAACGATAGGTGGGCTATGCGCGCCGGTGCCGGACTGGGTTATAAAATACCCAACCCACTTGAAGTACAGATCATAGACTATCCTACACAGGACCTACAGCCGTTGCCCACCAACATAAAGGCGGAAACATCCACCGGCTACAACCTCGAAGGGAATTTTAAGAAAGACCTCGGCAACGACATCAACCTCTTTATCAATCACGCATTCTTCCTGACACAAATTGCGAACCCCATAGTTGCCACACAGCTTGCCGATCAGCGCGTCGTTTTTTCAAACGGGGATAAGCAGGTAAGCACCATGGGCTTCGATACCTATGTGAAGCTCACTATAAAGGCTTTAGAGCTGTATCTTGGGTATACCTATACAGATGCGGAGAGGAAGTACCTGCAGCAAAACCAGTTCCTCCCGCTTACACCACGCAACCGCTTTGCATTTACTGCCGTCAAACCATTTGCCGAAAAATGGCGTGTAGGCCTTGAAGGATCTTATGTCGGGTCAGAATACAGGGATGGCGATATCAACACACAGCCCTACTTCCTCGCCGCCGTAATGGTAGAAAGAAAGATAGGCAAGAAGTTTACCGTGGTATTGAACTGCGAGAACTTACTCGATTATCGCCAGACAAAATTCGAGCAGATATATACCGGCCCGGTCACTGATCCAACCTTTAAGCCTTTGTGGGCGCCTATAGACGGACGCGTAGTCAACCTCTCCGTCAGAATAAGGCCTTTCAACAAATAGTCCATAAACAAGAAGGTCCCGCATCGCGGGACCTTCTTGTTTATGTGATCGTAGCCTTACTCTTTCGTAACCCTGATCGTTTGCTTGTGCATTCCGTCAGAGTAGCGCAGCAGGTATATGCCAGCCTGGAGTCCGTCCATACTCACATTAAGGCTGCTGGTGTTGGCGCTTACAGCAACTGTTCTGATCACCTTGCCGGCAATGTCCATCAGCTGTAACTGCCCTGCATCACTATGCGTACCATTGATCTTAACGGTTAGCTCATCTTTTACCGGGTTAGGGTAGGTAACAATGCTCACCACGTTTGTGGTGTTGCTTACAGCCGTTGAGGTAGCTGTTGTTGTGAACGTAGTAGACACCCATGCCGAAAGGCTCGTAGCGGCGCAGCTATCGCGCACAAATGCATAGTAAACAGTGGCTGGTGTTAACCCGGTTGGGCTATAAGTAAGCGCTGTGGTTTGTGTTCCGGATCCCGCAGGGGTAACAGACGATGTACTTACCACATATTCAGAGCCTACTGAACCTCCCGGTTCAGACCAATTCAACACAGCGCTCGATGTCGTCACGCTGCTCGCCGTGAGACCCGTCGGTATGCCGCAGGTGGTAGCGGTGCCGGAGATAAGCGCGTCATAGTCATGGACCTCACCGGTGAGCGACGGAGAACTGATGCTGAATGCAGGACATGGACTTATCGCAGGATAAGTCGACTCGCCTGAAGAAACAGCTCTCATCCGGTGTGTACCTGCAGCCGCTGTTGACGGGATGTTGATGGTAAAATTCGTTGAAGCGCCGGCCGCACCAAACGCGCCACCGCCAACACTCTCCGTAGAAGGATCAAATGTGCCATCGTCATTAAAATCAATGAATATCTGCAGATTTGCCGGTGTGATGCTCGTTGCTGAAGTATTAGATACAACGGTGTAGGTGCCGCCGGCCGCCATTGTTACAGACATGGAAGCGTGCATATCCCGGTAACAGGTAACCGGTGGCGTGCTGCCGGATGACGAACAACCCGTCCCCAGATCAGAGATTGATGTGGACGCATCGCCGGTGATCGAAAAGTCATTGATCTCACTGCTTAACAGGCACCCCTGGAAATAAGTTGGGGTGCAATATTGTGCACTTACTTTACCGGCAAACAGAGAGAATACAGTGGCGCACGTCAATGCGCATAACCTGGATAGAAATTTTGGTTTCATAATTAATTTATTTGGCGTTAATAAAAGGTGTATCAACAAGGTAATTAAACAATATGATATTGCATAATATTTTACCCATATTTGGTGTACATCAGGCAATTAAAAAAGGACCGGGTACTACGATCTCCGCTTGTAGTGAATGCGCCAGTTGTTGGTCCAGGTCTTGCCTTCATCGATCGTAGACTCCCAATCCCACATAAACCTATCGGGAGTAATATCATAGAACACCATTCTGCTTTGCTTCATTTTGCCATCGGGTTGTAGCGTTGGTTCTGTATACAGGATCATGCTACCGTCTTTGAACGCACCCGTCAGTACTATATATGCGCCCTGGTCATCCACCCATGTCTGCTGCCACAACTTTGTTTGCGGGTTGTATACCGACCAACTCTCGCCGGTGTACGCATGGGAGGGGTCATTAAAATGCTCGTGCACCAGGCAGCCACCCATTTCCTTCGTTACCCGGTTAGTGGCATGTACAGTATCATTGTAGGTAAGATCCCAGTCTCCAAGCCAGAAATCAAACTGGCTGCATTCAGCTGTAGAACATGGTTTGGCAGTGGCTTGCGCAGATACATTGTCAGACATAGCTATTGAAAATAAAATGATGAAAAGGAACTGCTTCATACTTGTAAGGTATAGGGCCTGGACGGCACATTTATCCCCCTGTCCGGTGGATAAAACTACTCTACTATTTTCAGGTTTATACCATTGCCTTCTGTTTCGCAGTCGTTCATGGTCACATCTACTGTATAAGTCCCCGGCTGGTATTCGCTCAGATCTACTGCAGTCACCCTGCCGCCCATTGCCGCGTAGTTACTCACTCTTCCGTCATCATCAGTAATGCTGAAATTAGTAACCGATCCACACCCTTTAATAAAGAGATAGCGGTCCTTCGACTTGCTCAGTTTTATGTTTTGCAGCGTTGTTACATTGTTGCGGTCTATGTGCGCACTCCATGCCGAGCATATGATCTTGTACGTAAAATGCGAACCCGCTGTTGCTATCGCTACAGTATCATAAAAACTGTATCTCGCCGGCTTAGGGGTATACTGTATCGTTACCGGGTAGGCCTTTCCTTTCGTAAGCGCAAGTGGCAGATCGATGGGCTGACCTTTCTTGTTGATAATATTGATATCGCCATTGGCCATGAAGTTGGTGATCGTGACATTGGTATCCGCAGTGATATTTATCACGTAGTTCACAGATGGCTTGGAGAGAAAGTTCACATTGAGCTCCGGCTCGGCATTTGAGATGTGCAACCGGTCATTCGGATAGTATTGCGTTATCTTGTTGGTGCCGCTGCCCGGCGGGTAAAATTCTTTTTTGAAAACGTGTTTGTCCAGGTAGGTGAGGTAGATGCTCGAGTCGGCCTCATAATTGGTGTAAGAATACTTCTCCAGTTCCCCATCCTCGCCATATTCCTTTCTTCCCAGCACTATGCCGTTAAGGTACACCGTGCTCAGCATCAGCTTTCCTGTAGCGGTGTCATATTGATTCCACGTGCCATCATTTACCGATAAGGAATCATTGTCGAAATTGTAGGTGACAATATCTGCCCGGCTGGCTTTATACTTTACCGCCAGCTTGCCTATGTTGCTGCCTTCTTCCTGCTCATAGCGGGCGCTGTCATACTCCACCAGCGACATCACCTTGTAGTCTCCTTCCTCAATCACACCATAGGTTGCCTTGTCATATTTCCAATGGCCATAAGGTTGCCCCCTGCTGTTCAGATTATTCTGCGCCACGCACAATTGATAACAGCAGATCAGGCATAGAGACAGTAAGAAACGAGATCTTTTCATCACAGGATAAAGATACAATATGCTAGCTGAAGGCTATTCGCTGGATATCCGCGCCCAGTGCGTTTAGCCGCTCGTCGATGCGCTCGTATCCGCGGTCTATCTGGTGTATGTTTTGAATAATGCTTTTGCCTGATGCCGACAGTGCCGCAATCAGCAGCGCCACACCCGCGCGTATGTCTGGTGACACCATATTGATACCACGCAGCGGCATTTGCTTGTCCAGGCCTATCACTACCGCCCTGTGCGGGTCGCACAATACTATTTGTGCCCCCATCTCTATCAGCTTGTCCACAAAGAACAGCCTGCTCTCAAACATCTTCTGGTGTATCAGCACCGTCCCCTTAGCCTGTGTGGCCAGTACCAGCACTATACTCAGCAGGTCGGGTGTAAAGCCCGGCCACGGATGATCGTACACGGTAAGTATGGAGCCGTCTATGAACTTCTGTATCCGGTAGTGTTCCTGTGCCGGTATATATATGTCATCCCCCGTTATCGATAATTCAATGCCCAGGTTCTGAAATGTTTCGGGTATGATGCCGAGATGTTCCGCATCCACATTTTTTATGGTGAGCTCGCTCTGTGTCATAGCCGCCAGTCCTATGAAAGAGCCTACCTCGATCATATCCGCCAGTAGCCTGTGCTCGCACCCGCGCAGTTTGCTCACGCCCTCTATCGTCAGCAGATTAGTGCTGATGCCGGTAATATTGGCACCCATGCTGATGAGCATGCGGCATAGCTGCTGTATATACGGTTCGCATGCAGCGTTGTAGATAGAAGTCACACCCTCCGCCAGTGTAGCAGCCATGATAAGGTTTGCAG
>CAINOM010000686.1 GCA_903851455.1 uncultured Bacteroidota bacterium
AGGCTGGCCGCAAATCGCAAGCATTTTCGCTATCTTTAGTTCAGTTAAGTAATTTGTATGAGAATACTATATGGTCTGGTGTTTTTCCCTCTATACGTGGCCTGGGTTGTTTACAGGGCATTTATTAAGAAGGATATCAAGCAGCACAAAAATGACCTTTATGGGCTCACTTTCTTTATTGTAGTATGGCTGTTGATTTACTACTGGATATTCTATTAGCGAGATATTTTAAATTACTCAGCGGTGATCTTTGCTACTCTAATTAGGTATTGTTTCAGCATCGCGCCATTACATGGCTTTATAGCGGGGAATTGGTATTTTTGCAAAGATTTGCTCGGGAACGGCTGGTGAATAAGAACTGGCCATGATCGCTCAATGATACTACTTCTCAAATAACAATCGTTAATGCTGACCCTGTACAATCTTTTTCTTTTCCTTTACTCTTCAGCTGCCCGGATATATGGCTTATTCAATGGTAAGGCAAAAAAATGGGTGGAAGGCAGGAAAGACTGGGAGGACAACTACAGGAATACATTAAAAAACGGGGAAAAGAGGATATGGGTTCACTGCTCATCGATGGGAGAATTTGAACAGGCGAAGCCGGTGATCGGGGCGTTGAGGTTGCAATACCCTGCTTACAAGATCGTTGTTACTTTCTTTTCGCCATCCGGATATGAGGCGTGCAGGAACACCGAACTGGCTGATTATGTATTTTACCTGCCGCATGACAGCAAGGAAAATGCACAAAAATTCCTCGCAATCGTTGATCCTGCAATAGCAATGTTTGTAAAGTATGAAGTCTGGTAGTACTACCTGGTTCAGCTTAAAAGCAGCAAAATACCCACTGTGCTTGTATCTGGTGCGTTCAGGCCAGACCAGGTCTTCTTCAAGTGGTATGGCGGCATGTTCCGGGATATGCTGGGGTGCTTCAGTTTTTTCTTCCTGCAGGATAAAGAGTCTGAAAATGCACTGAAAAAGATAGGGCTGGACAAAAATGTGCTTATTTCCGGCGATACCCGCTACGATAGGGTATGGGCGATAGCCCAAAAGGCAGAGCCGCTGCCGGCAATCGATGATTTTAAGGGCCGTAGTAAATTGTTCATCGCAGGCAGTACCTGGCCGGGGGATGAGGATGTATTAAAGGATTGCATGTCTTCATTAACCGATGACTGGAAACTGATCGTAGTGCCCCATGAGATAGGGGAGGCGCACGTCCGTAAGGTGAAACAACTTTTCAGCTCCAGCGTATTGTATTCGGAGCTGGATGCTGAAAATACCGGTAGTGACAAAAACGTGTTGATCATAAATAATATCGGTATGCTGTCCCGGTTATTTGCGTATGGCGATATTGCTTTTATCGGTGGTGGATTCCAAAAGGGTGGTATACACAACATCCTTGAGCCGTCTGTATTCGGTCTTCCGGTCATCTTTGGTCCTGTATATGAAAAGTTTGTAGAGGCAAAGGAACTTGCGGCATTGAAATATGTGTTCCCGGTAAATAACGTCGATGAATGCAGGGCCGCGCTTAAAAAACTGATAGATGATGATGAGTACCGCGGCTCGATCAGCTATGCGCTTAAAGAGTTTATGAAAAACCACACCGGGGCGACTGATATCATAGTGAGTGAGGTTACAAAGAATCGGTGGCTGGATTAGGCGGTGTACCGCAGTTCACTGGACTAATGTCTGAGGTGTTTTATTCCCATTTCCGGTATTTACTTTTGGGATTTCGCTTTGCATGGAAAATAGAACTAATGAGTACTTCTTTTTTATCGTCACCCAATCCGGTTTGCATTTCTTCATACCAGCCATAGCAATAGCTAAATCCTCCGTAGCCTGTGGATGTAACCGGTAGGAATAGTTCATTTTTTCGCCTTTGAGGATTTATGAGTAAACCGCGCATGATCCACCGCCTCGTCCCACGAATACCCTTTTACTGTGTCGTTTTCTAATTCGGCAAATCGTCGGTTCATCTCGTCTTCGAAATCATTTTCTTTGGCAGTAAACGCTTTAATAATGCTTAAAACAGCTTTTTTTTTGCGCAAGAGTTAGCTGTATTAAATTATCTAAAATTTGTTTATCCACTTTATTGAGCGCGCTCATTCTCCGAATGTTTTTACAAATTTGAGGACATTTGCCAATTTTATTAAGGTTAAATTACCATTTCCTGATTAAGATAAAACGTACTTTTGCAGCGTCAAAAAATCTATTAGAAATGCCAGGAACAGAACTATTCGGCGCCGAAGAACGCAAAGAAGTAAATGATGTATTGGAAACAGGTGTGCTTTTCCGCTATAATCATGACCAGCAACGCAATGGTATATGGAAAGCACGTGAGTTTGAGGCCGAGGTTAAAAAGATAACCGGGGCTAAATATGCTCATGCCGTTTCAAATGGTTCGGCGGCTATTGCTATAGCCATGGCGGCATCCGGCATTGGTGCAGGGGATGAGGTCATCGTACCTCCTTTTACCTTCATAGCCAGCGTGGAGGCCGTTCTGTTTATTGGTGCGATACCGGTTTTTGCCGAGATAGATGAAACGCTGTGCCTGAGCGCAGAGGGGATAAGGAAAGCACTGACTCCAAAGACAAAGGGCATTTGCCTGGTGCACATGTGTGGTACAATGGCCGATATGGACGGGATTATGCAAGTGGTTAAAGAACATAACCTGGTATTGGTAGAAGATGCAGGTCAGGCTTTTGGCACATCTTATAAGGGTAAGTCGGTAGGCTTGTTCGGTAAGGCCGGTAGTTTTTCATTCGACTTCTTCAAAATAGCTACAGCGGGAGAAGGCGGTGCCTTTATCACCGATGACGAAGAAATATATAAACTTGCAGATGCTTATTCAGATCACGGACATAACCACGTAGGCAATAACAGGGGTATGGAGCAGCATCCGGTACTGGGCTTCAACTACCGTATCAGCGAACTGCATGCTGCAGTAGCGCTCGCACAAACCCGCAAAGTGCCGCAAATACGTGAAGCTAACCGGCGGAATAAAAAATTGCTTACTGATATCCTCTCTCAAACTGACGGAATATCATTCTCAAAACTCACAGATCCCGCTGGTGACTCAGCTACATTTTTGAACTTGCTGCTGCCGGACCAGGAAACTGCGCAGCGTACTGTTGACGAGCTGAACAAAGCTGGCGTGGGCGGCTTTAACTATTGGTACACCAATATGTACCATTTCGTCAACCAATGGGATCATCTGAAAAACATGAGAACTGCGTCGAAGCTACCAGCGCAGGTACTGGGCATGCCACAGGATTACACTAAACT
>CAINOM010000687.1 GCA_903851455.1 uncultured Bacteroidota bacterium
AAATCGAAATTTTTATTGATAATAATCTGATCGCAGAGCTCACACGAGTTTTAGCCTATCCGAAAATTAAGAAACTGCTCCTTTTCGATAGCATTTTTTATGTCAACTTTGTGCGCCTGATCAGTACGCAGATCATTGCCAGATCGCATCAGATCCAAAACCCAGATCAGGACGATGATTACCTCTTTGATATCGCGCTCAGTTCCTACTCCAAAATACTGGTGACCGGAGAAAAAGCCCTGATAAAATGGATAGATTCGCCGGTTGAGGTCATTTCGTTGGCAAAGTTCAAAAATTATTTTAAGGGATAATCAGCCCCTAATGAGCAAATGCCTCATCATAGTTTTTCATGCGCTCAATGGGCGGATTGAAGTATCCGAATTTCACGTTCGGGAATTCTTCGTGGATCATGTCGATCATCTGCCTGATGCCTAAGCATTCGCCAGGGTCCGTGATGCCCATTTTGCCCATATACCAGTCGGGGTCTATGTTGAAACTACGCCATTGGATCATGCTGAGGTCGGTAGCGCGTATGAGGTCACAAAGCGCCTCAAACTCGGCGATGCTGTCTGTGATGCCAGGAAATACGAAGTAGTTGATAGACGCCCAGCCGCCGTGTTTTCGCACTACACGCAGACTCTCCACGATGTCTTCAAACTGGTAGTTGTTCGGGCGGTAGTATTTGGTGTAAAGGCTTTTTTGTGCAGAGTTAAGGCTCACGCGAATACTGTTCAGGCCGGCTTTCATTAGTTGCTCCACTGCATCCGGCTTGCTGCCGTTGGTGTTGATATTGATACTGCCCTTGGGGGTATGCTTGCGGATCTCAATGATCGATTCCTTTATCGTTTCCCACATCAACAAAGGCTCACCTTCGCAGCCCTGGCCGTAGCTGACGATCGGGTAGGGTGCCGTCTCGAGGTGCGGTACGGTGAACTCAACGATCTCGGCCGCGGTGGGTTTGAACTGCAGCCTGTCCTGCGGAGACACTATGGTTTCGTCTTCCGGTTGGAAGGAGATACAGCCAAGGCAATTTGCATTACATGCCGGTGAAGTGGGTATTGGGCATTCCCAGCGACCCATGAAGTAATTTCTTGCCGCCGGGCAGTTATAGGTAAGTGCACAATTATCGGCCAGGTGTTTTACCAACCGGTTGTGGGGGTATGCATGAGTGAGGGTTTCGAGGCCTGCATTTATTTTGTCTTCGTCATACCCGCTGCACTCCTGGCGAATGTCGCGCTCTATGCGCATAGCAGGGACGTAAAACTTATCGTCCAGCCAGCCGGCTGCTGTGTAACAAAAAAGTGGCAAGGTAGGAGCATCGTCAAGTGTTTCGTAAGCTGCCAGGTAAAAGCTGGTATGAGCGGGTGGCACAAATGCGGCAACAGCCCAGCCTTTCTCGCAAAGCCGCATTTCGCCGCTTTCCACATCTATGCCTATGCCGCGCCTGCCGGGCAGTTCATAGAGATTACCGCCATCCGGCAGCTCTATCCAGTCTTCTTCAGGTATGGGCATTGCATCCCAGCCGCTACGACCTACCGTATAAAGGGAGGTATCCTCGAATATCGTTCCGTCACCGTCTGAGTATAATAAGTATGGACTTGTCATTTTTTATTTTTTGGAATTAGGAATTGACTATCGGTAATTTGAATTGAATTGTAAGAAGGTGGAAACAATCCCAATACCCAAATACAAAAGACTAATTCCTGAAAACTACCAGTCGTCGTTTCTTCTCTTTGGCTTGTTCTCTTCTATTTTAGCTGCGCAAAAAGCTTCGAATATTTCGTTGTCAAAATTGGGATCGGCGATGTTCCACTGGAAAAGGTGGTTGTCGGCCGTGTTGATCGTCAGCGTTCCGAAACGGTAAACGACCTGGTCTACTTCCTGCCATTGCAGGGACCTGCGCCTAACCACGGGGAGCCGGAGACCCGAATCGTCTATATGTGCATACAATGTTGAGCCCGCCCTGCGCTCCCAGTAGAGTGCAAAGACCAGCCCCGCACTCAGAGCGGTAAACATACCGGTTGGGAACTTCCAATGCTGCAATGCGGAGTAAATGGCCACTGTGCCGGCAATGATCAGCTCTATAATGCGCACTACGGAATTTATATTGTCACCGGTTACCCATCTATTCTTGAAAATGGTGGCTGCGAGGAGCAGCACCCCCAGGGCCAGCAAAGCGCCTCCCCATATAGGAATAACATAATTATAAACCGCAATTATTGCTCCCGTACCTATAAAAGCCAGTGCGCACACAAGGTGGAGGGTGGTGACCTGGTGTGGTTTTACTTTTTCCTCTACCAGCGGCAGATCATATACCATGGCGCAAAGGTAAGGAAAAGCCCAAAGACACCCCAAA
>CAINOM010000688.1 GCA_903851455.1 uncultured Bacteroidota bacterium
GAAATTAGTGGAAATTATCCCTGGAAAAAAAGTTGCCTGGCTCATCACTGAAAGCGAACTGAATTGGCTGACCCGGGACAAGCATGAATGGACAGACACGAAAATGATTTTTGAAATAGCTGAAAAAGGCGGTAAAACCCTGCTTCACTTTACGCATCAAGGTCTCGTCCCCGAAAAAGAATGTTATGATAGATGCACTCGTGGTTGGGAAATTGTCATTAAGGACTACCTGTTCAACTTTATCAGCAACGGCAAGGCGCATTTCTAGCATTTCAGTTTCCCAATGACACCCGGTTAGCGCAGGCCAGGCACGATCACTTGATAGAGTCTCCTGATTGTCATCCGGGCCATGTACGATTCACAGCATTGCTTCTTTGCAAAAAACATTCCGTACTTTAGTGATAATAAGTACAGATGAACCCAGCACCCGTATCGGGATCCTCAATGCGCCCTATAACCTGCATAGTGCTGGCGATGATATGCCTGCTTTGCAGTTGCAGCAAGAACGGCGTGCGATACTACAAACTAGGGAACATACAGCTCTTTAACGCTGATGACACCGCCCAATATCCGCTCGACGCCCTCACGGACAGCATACCCGCAGCAATAACAGTCTATTCATGCGGCAAAAAATTTAAAAACAACAACACCAGCTCCGATATATGGACGTATAAACCGCACAAAGTCTTGGGTAAAAGGGAGAAAGAGTTCTCGTATATCCGCTGGAGCCGTTTGTTTCATGGCATCCATTCCCTTGAAATTAATACCAGATAGTTTTTGCGCATAGATAGGTATTAATAAAAGGGTGCAGACCAAAACGAATATTTGTGAAGATAACTTCTTTCCGATCACTGCTGATAGCGGATGTTGGTGGTCAGGCATTGCTTTGAACCCTAAGTTATCTGACCACTATTTTCCCGCTCATCTGCTGCTGCCCGGTAATAGCGGTAACTATATAAACGCCGGGTGGCACATCCAAAGTTAACAGCAGATCTTTCCCCGGCACACATGAGGTCTCCTTTATCTTTTCGCCGTTCACGCTGGTCACTACCAGCTTTGCCGCGCCCGGGGAATTGGTGGTCAGTAATATACTGAACGCGCTATAACCAGCCAGGGGCCTTATTGTTAATGCTGATGGGACAGGGTTGATTACTGAAGTACCTGCCGGAATGCAACGAGTACAGATCATCCTTATATTTTCATTCTGCACGTCGGAAAGATAAATATTGCCGAGGCTATCAGTTGCCACTCCATATACGCTGGTTATCTCGGCAGAGTCGGGTGCACCACCATCACCACTATTGCCCATAACTCCATTACCTGCTATCGTAGTAATAATGCCTGCAGTATCTATCTTTCGCACTACGGCGTTGATAAGATCAGAAAAAATGACATTGCCCGAATCATCAAGGGCGAGGCCAAACGCGTGGCCAATGCCTGCTGCAGTAGCCGGCCCGCCATCTCCCGACCAGGCGAAGCTACCATTGCCTGCAATAGTATGCACTAAACCCGTGGCATCTATCTTCCTTACACGACCGCCGTCAGTAAAATAGATATTACCGCTGTTATCCGGTACCACATCGCCTGCCCCCCAGATGAGCGCAGCCGTTGCCGGCCCGCCATCGCCGGCATAGCCGCTAACACCAGTCCCGGCTATGGTAGTGATCATCCCCGCCGTGTCTATTTTTCTTATCCTGCTGGCAAGCTCAGCTATGTATATGTTTCCGGCACTATCTACACTGATACTATTTGCTTGTCCTATCCCTGCGGCTGTGGCGGGCCCGTTATCTCCCCCATACACTGCAGAGCCGTTGCCGGCAATGGTGGTGATGATACCTGTAGCACTCACCTTACGCACAAATGTACCCTGGTCAAAATAAGAAGTCGTACCGGCATTGGTTATACTGTCGCAGGTGATATAAATATTGCCCTGCCTGTCAATGGCAACACCTGTAGGTGAGTTAATGCCGGCATCAGTGGCCGGGCCGCCATTGCCCGTGTTCACGAAATGACCATTACCCGCTATTGTGGTAATGATCCCGGTGGCCGCATCCACCCTTCTAATACGCGCATTCCAGAAATCCGCAACAAAAATATTCCCCTGCCGGTCAGCAGCTACATTATCCGGAAAGTCGAAAGACGCGTCGGTTGCCGGGCCGCCATCACCGGCAAAGCTATGCCCCGCAGCGCCGGCATAAGTGGTAATGACCTGCCCACGTGAAAATGCAGGCAACATCAGCAATAGAAATAACAGTCTTTTCATGCAGCAATGAATTTAACGGAAAAAACCAACTCTTTTATATAGACGTATAA
>CAINOM010000689.1 GCA_903851455.1 uncultured Bacteroidota bacterium
ACGTTTTGCACCTTTTTATCGTCTATTATGTGCAGGCTATTTTTAAAGCGGTACTTGTTTGCACTGCTTTAAACTGAAAAACATGTATTTACCTGCTTTTTTTTATAAACTGATGGTCGATACCTTTACCAGATAATGCTTGCCCGATGAAAAAGATAATCCTGTTTTTTACGATCTTACTCCCACTTTTTTGTGGCTTTGATGCTGATGCCCAGGGGTGGCAATGGGGCAGAGGTTCAGATGGTCCTGGTTTAAATGAGGGATATTTTTGTGCTACTGACGGTGCGGGTAGCGTATACGGGGCCGGGTATCAATCATTTTCCAATAGTTTTGGCACTTACTCGATTGCCGGAACCGCCTCGTATGTCGTAAAATATGATAGCGTTGGCACCCTGAAATGGGCCATTGGTACTGTTTCCGCAGCGAGCACGTCCGGCATATTTGGTATGACGACTGATCAATTTGGTAACGAGTACCTGCTGGGTATCCATACGCATATGTTGTCTTTTGGCAGTTATACAATTTACGATCCCGGCCCCATCGCCGGCTATTATTTTATGGCAAAAATTGATTCATTGGGTAACGTACAGTGGCTGGAAAATATAGGTGATCTGCATGGAACGGTCATTGTTCCCGGAGGTAATTGTCTTGCAACTGATGATCTGGGCAATGTTTACGTGACTTGTCCATATACAGGTAACGCAACCATTGATGGACATGTGCTGGATAGCGCTGGCTATGGTGATGTTTTCGTCGGTAAATTCGACCCCTCCGGCACTGCGATCTGGGTGAAAGATTACAAGATGGTGCCATTGGGAGGAGCAATAACCAGTGGTATTGCAGTAACGCCAACACATAAGCTATATATATCGGGATATTTCAATACAGATTCATTGATTTTTGGAACACACGTTCTGGTTGATACCGGCAACCACGTTAATAATACAGGTTACTTAGCAAAATTAGACAGCAATGGCAACCCCCTCTGGGCAAAAGGAACAGGCGGCAGCAATGGTAACGATGAGTTTACAGGGGTGGCAACCAACTTAAATGAAGATGTTTATGTCACGGGGTTGTACGCTTCCTGTGTATTACACATAGGTTCAGATTCATTACCCCAGCCATGGTATGCCGGCTACGGCTTCCTCGCTAAGTATGATTCGCTGGGAAACGTGGCCTGGTTGAAATTAATGCAGGGGAAGTATGTCGCTGCCTGGGCACCGGCAGTAGATTCCGGTGGAAATGTTTGGGTTAGTGCAACATTAGGTTACGAGCCCTGCACAGACACAATTGACGGGCATCTTCTTTCATCAGCCTTAACTATTGACCCTATGTTTGTTGCCGGCTGGACCTCGTCTGGCTTATATATAGAGGGCGCTACATTGGCATCCGGAGGTGATGATCAGAGTGGTATTGCTCTTGATAAGTCCGGAAATATATTTATTGAAGGCGACTATGAAATAGACATGTTCAATGTAGGCCCTGATACACTTCATTTAAGTACCACGCAGGAGATGAACTTAGTGGCGAAATATAAAAATCATATGGGCGGCCCGATTGGCGCGATCACCGGTGACTCCATTTTATGCAAGGGTGATACATTAACACTAAATGAGGCTACTACCGGCGGCACATGGAGCAGCAGTAACATAATCGTGGCTATAGTGGGCTCATCAACCGGCTTGGTGACCGGGGCTGCTACCGGCATTGCAGAGATCACTTATACTGCAGGTAGCGGGTTTGTAACTATGACGGTAACAGTAACTATTCCCCCATCGCCGATAGTCGGACCTACCGATCTATGTCTTGGGATAACGGACCTTTCTGATGCAACTCCTGATGGTTTTTGGAGTACCAGCAATTCCAGTGTCGCGACAGTTGGCCCCACTAATGGTATTGTGACTGGCGTCTCAACCGGCGCCGTAACTATAACCTATGCGATATCGGCGGGATGTTATGTAACTGCAACAGATACGGTACTGGGATGCGTAGCCGGGGTATCTGTGGTTCCTACCAACAATGATAAGATCGAATTATTTCCAAATCCCGCTACTAATTTGCTGACTATTGCCTCGGCTGGGCAGATAGCTTCGGTGATTATCAGTAATCCTCTGGGGCAAGTGGTTTACAGTTTACAGCTGGCAGGCGGCAGTTTGCAGACCAGTGTGGATGTGAGTACACTGCCGAGTGGGGTTTACTTTGTAAAGATCAATGGCCCTTCCCCTGGTTCAGGGCAAGCTGTGGTGAGGAAGCTGGTGAAGGAGTGATCGATGGTGTGTCAAACACTATTTACGGATAACCGGGCATTACGCCCTTTCCGGGCTTGCTCGTGTATCGTTATTGAAACTGTCGAAGGGCTTCACCCTCCGCTGATAGATTACGCCCTTTCAGGGCTTGCTCATGTATAGTTATGCTACTGTGGGGCTTCGCTCATCGCCGGGTATTTCGCCTTTTCAGGGCTCTCTATTTACTATTTGCTGTCTTCAACGTCCTTGAATAAGCAGTGGTATGCACTGCGTCGGCTACTTTGCGGAGGTTGGCAGCTTCGCTTTCGGTGATATCTGCGTGATATTTTATGGCGCTCACGGGCTGGCCGCTCAGGTATTTGAAGAACAGGCAAGCTATGAGGTATGCGCCTTGCTTTGAGGGGTGATCTGCTGTCTCGTCGTAATACAACTTTATGGCGGGGTAGTCTTTTCTGCACTTTTCAAATGCTGGTCCGATCTCCACCACGTCGCCACCAACGCCTGCAGCCAGTTTGTTGAGCTCCTGGCTAATGGCCTGGGCTTCTGTAACTGAAGGAGGGAGGGGGTCAGAACAGAGTGTTGTATCCTTTCCCGAAAAAATACTTTCATCTGCAGTGCTATAAAAATCGATGGGTTTTATTCCAAAGTTAAATGCGTCAAGCACCACGCAATTGGTACTCCCCTGCTTCTGACCACTAAGAGATAGTTCAGTGTCCACCGGGTGCTGCTCGGCATAGCCCTGGTAAAGCACCACTTTGCCATGCGCCTTTTTCACCTCGCCATCCAGGTACTTAAGGGCCGGCTCTGTAGAATAAGCCCTCTGGGCGGGAATAAGCACACTCACATCTGCACGCTCCTGCAAAGCCACTACGTCCCATTGCTTGCTTTGTATTCTTTTTACCGAAGAAGGAACAACACCCTGGCCGGCGCGCTTGAACGGCTCGTCGGACGCCTCGTTGTCTGTGCCCACAAAGGTGGCATGTGCAGCCATACTTGCATGGGCATGCGTCACCTTCTCAACATGTATTTTCAGTTTTTTCTCTTCGATCATCTTCTGAAGCATCTCCGTCATATTATTATAGTACGGAAATTCAGAATTGTCTCGGGCATCACAATATGTAAGACTATTGCCTATAAACAACACATTCATATCTTTCTGCGCAAACGAAACGTGAGCAGATAATGCCAGGCAGGCGAAAAAAAGTAAGCGCTTCATAAAAGAGCATGCAAAATAATCTGAAAAATCCGTATTTGAAATATTCGGTTTAATTAAATAATATTCTGGTGATTATTGCGTTTGTAACATGAGGAACGTTGAATAAATAAAACACACCAATTTGAACACTTCTTTTCCCTTTCTGCTGCGCTGCAAAAGTCTTTAAATAGTACCCCT
>CAINOM010000690.1 GCA_903851455.1 uncultured Bacteroidota bacterium
GAGTTCAGACGTTTGCTCTTACTATATGGTATCTGTTCCCAAAACCTTAGCGCCTCACCGCCTTTGCGGTTAACACCGTGGCATCACTGCTTCGTATACGTCTGCCCTGTAAAGGTGATCTTGCTGCCGTCTTCAGAAATAGTAAGTGGCGTCACACCAAAATTATAGTCCACCATTATCTTATTGCCTTTTGCAGATGATACCGCATATCTTTTATTGTCGCTGCCGTCCTTACGGTTCGGATGTCGGTATACGATCACGTAAGCCCCGTCTTTATAGATATCTACAAAATGGTTCGGGTCCTGTGTATCCTTCCAGCTCCCGAAAAATGCACTCTTTACTTCCAGCGCGCTCTGCTTACCTTCAGCCTGTGCGTAGGTATAGTTGGTACTACCCACCATCAGCAGAACAAACAATGCAACAAAAACCGGGACGATATATCTATTTTTCACTTTGAGTGTTTTTATGATTCTAAAGATGCAAAGCTAATAAATATACCAACATCTAAGACGGGAATGCATCAGCAGCTTGTTCTCCAACTCCTCCTTCCACCTTCCTCCTGACAGAAATCACCCGCAAAATAGTTGCCAAACTGATTTTTATCATATTTCCCGCAACCCGACCGGCCTACTTTTGCCCTAAAATAAACAATGCCTGCCCAATATGCCATAAAACCCATAGCAGAGCCCGGACCATCGGCACGCACTGCACAAAAAGTAATGCTGTTTTGCGGTATCCTGTCTTCGTTCCTTTACGTGGCCATGAACATCTTTATTCCCGCGCAATTCCCGGGCTACAGCAGCAGCGCTCATACAGTCAGCGAATTGTCGGCGATCGATGCGCCTACGCGGTCGCTGTGGGTGTCTCTGGCAGTGGTCTATACCATGCTCATCATCATATTCGGGCTGGGTATCATTCGCTCAGCCAGTGAAAATCGCAAACTATACACTGTCGGCGTTCTTATTTTCATTTACGGTATGTTAAATGTCATTTGGCCATTTACGCCTATGCACCAGCGAGCGGTATTGGCTGCCGGAGGCGCAACGCTCACAGACACCCTTCATCTTTCCATGGCAGCGGCAACAGTCCTGGTAATGGTTACCGCCATGAGCTTTGGCGCAGCAGCATTCGGAAAAGATTTCCGTATTTACTCCTTGATCACCATACTTGTTCTGCTCGTCTTCGGCATCTTAACAGCGAGGGATGCACCAAAAGTGCAGGCGAATCTGCCTACGCCTTATGCCGGCGTATGGGAACGCATCAACATTGGCATGTTCCTGTTGTGGGTGGTTGTCCTTGCAATTGCTGCGTGGCCGCCCGGAGTGAGGCCAAAGGCTTTTAATAAAATAGACAACTCATGGTGAGGCGTACTTGTCCTTACCTCATCTTCACTGCATCCACTTGCTGCGGGTTCCCCATCTTCCCGGCCTGGTAATCATTGATACACTTCTTTATCTCCTCCTCTGTATTCATCACAAAAGGCCCATAGGCGAATACCGGCTCATTGTGCGGCTTCCCGCCCAGCATCAGTATCTCCGTATCTCCTTCGCTGAAGATATTCACCATACTGTCGCCACGCTCATATAGCGCTACCTGGTTTTGGTTGATCTCTTTTCTGCCTTCTGTCTCTATCTTTCCGGTGATCACGTAAATAAAGGCATTGTGCTGCGGATCGGCGGGTATGCTGAGCTTAGCGCCGGCTTTCAGGTTGATGTGAAAATAAAATACCGGGAACAGGGTCTCTACTTTGGACTTCACGCCAAACAGATCCCCCAGCACCACATTTGCGGAATAATGCTTTTCGTTGATGACGGCCATTTTCTCGGGGTGAAACACTTCCGTTGCGGGCGCTACCTGCTTATATTTCGATGGCATGTTCAGCCATATCTGGAACCCATGATACACGCCGCCATTATCATAGAGCCCCTGCCCTGTCTCCTCCATATGTATCGCTCCCCTCCCGGAGGTGAACATCATAAAATCGCCCTTGCTGATCTGCAGGTCATAATTCAGGCTGTCGCGGTGATGCCCGTTGCCCGATAAAAAATAAGTCGTCGGAATAATACCCGCATGCGGATGGGCATCTACCCGCAAAGGCTTTGCCCTTGGGTCTACCTTCACCGGCCCGAATTCATCAAAGAAAACGTAGGGCGATACATAGTCGTTATTATCACCGGCAAATGAACGCAGCACCGGCAATGTCCCCACCATCGTCTTATTGGCGCTGATCACCTGGTGCACCTTTCGCCCCTTGCCATCCATAAGCCCTGACGCTGCTTTCAGCAGGTTGGGCATCGCAATGGATGCGCCTATAATAGCTGACCCCTTGATAAATTCGCTGCGCTTCATAGAGTATATTTTACATAAAGGTAGATGACCTTTATATTATTTCAAGTTAACGGGAATCAGTGTTTCTTATAGCTGTATTGGTGAAGACCACTAAAATCAATATTTTGAGGGATGACGCATAAATATATAGTGTTCACAAAAATGATGAAACCAGAACCGTTCCTTCATGAAGTAGAAATTGTAATTGATTTTCTAAAGAAACATAATGTAGGTCAGCTAGAGATGTTCTATGGATGGAGTTGGGGCGATTGGGAGACGTTCAATAGCACGGCAAATGAAATCATGAGTGAAATCGAAAAACAGGAACAAAGAAGTAAAAAAAAATTTGGCGGCAATGATGTGTATATAGTCATTCCTAAACTTGATACTCAGATACTATTCTGTCACGAAGAGGACATTCATATTGAGTTCAATCAAATAAATGGTTTTGTATCCGACATTGTGAATACATGGAAGTCCAAAGGGATGATGCTGTGTGCAAGAGAAGACAAAACAGAGATAGAAATAGAAACTATTGGACTCTAAGGATTATTGAATGAAGAATTCATTCACCGTTTCTATCGTGAACCCATGTGATGGCATGCTTATTATGCGCTTTGGCAAATTCGCATGCTCATGGAAACA
>CAINOM010000691.1 GCA_903851455.1 uncultured Bacteroidota bacterium
GAGTTCAGACGTGTGCTTTCCGATCTGTATTACTTTTGTAATCAAGTCTGTTCTTTTCGTACACTCCGATAATTTCATAGTCAGTCTTGTATTTTTTATTGTAAACTAAATAGAAAGGAATCGCTAAGATAAGCGCAATATATCCGGTCAGTATACTGAATTGTTGGTACAGAAGATAATTGATACTCCAAGCGACCAGAAGTAACCAACAGATAAAAGCGAGACAGAATAAATTAAAGGCTTTATCCTCGGGTGCTTGCCAGCCTGACCGGGGTCCGTAAGCAAGGTCTTTGGCGAAACCATCCTTGGAAAAAAGTTTGTAATAATGAAATAATATGAGGTCGGTTAGAATCATGTGGTCGTTTAGAGTAACTACTATTTTCTTTTCGGAGGTATAGTTCTAACTATTTCCGTTTAACCCAATTTTCAATTTTGATGTCATCTATTCGATCAAAATCTTTGGTATTATCTGTTACTAACGTGAGTTTATTCTCAACTGCGGTGACACCGATCATGAGGTCAAATTCGTCGTGTAATGGCTTGCCAATTTTGCGAAGGCGTACCTTCTCTTTTGCGTATCGTCGGATCGAGCCAAATATTGGAATGATCGACAGGCCGCTCAAAAAGGCATCCAGAGCCTTGTGTGACTTGTTGGGATTATCGCTGTTCTCAGCACCAAATCTAAGTTCGGCGATCGTAATTTCAGATATGAAGCAATTTTCTCGCCCTTTATCCTTTATGTGCTCATCGAGATCTAATTTGCCGCGGAGAAAATAAACACAAGTACTGGTATCAAGCAGATATTTCATTAGAAATGAATTTCTTTTTTCCGGAATTTTCTGCTTGCCTTCATTTCTTTGATTATTTCTTTAGCCGGTTTATTAGATGCGAACGCCCCAAAGGATTTATAAAAAGCGTCATCTACAGCTTTTTTTTCAGACTTTAGTGACTTCGAGAGATTTTCAATAAGCTCTATCTTGCTATCCGAACTGAGACCCGCGAATAGACCTGTATAGTTTTCAACGATCCGCTTTTCAGTATAAGTCATGGTCCTTTTTAAATAATTCTACGGTGAAATATTCTTAGATCTTCGTCACTCCACACAGATACAGAAAGTAGGTTCTTTTTGCTATCATCCGCGGGATTAGGCTTATGAGAATCTTTCTTTTTACTGAACAGAAAGTCAATAAAATCCTGCACCGCTTTCTTTTCAAAAGGGCCAAGAAGATCATATTTTAAAGTACTGTCCATTTAAAAAATCTATTAATTCTGATTACCATGACAAAGATAGACAATATAGATAATATAGCCTCTCCTCTTATTCAGGTAGCATTAGGTTACTTCTTTTTCTTCTTTCCCATATCCGGTCTGAACACAATACCGATGCTCGCGCCGATATTACCATATGGCTGAGAAAAAGACTCTTCCGTAGATCCGGAATTTGATACGATAGCATTCTTATTATAGACAATGATATTCTGGCCTGATGAGCTGGCAGGAGCACCATTTGTAGTACTAGAGGTGATATATGCCTGTTTCCTGAATAAAGAAAGATAGAGCAAACTTGCTTCTGCGCAGATACTTACTCTATCACTGATGTTGCACCGAACTCCTGCTGCAGTTGTAAACCCTAAAGAAAACCTGTTCTTTATTTTCAAAACAGAAACGTCGTAATTATAGCTGCTTCCATAGACTACATCGGCGGAACCCTGTTCTATGATGTGCGTGTTAAAAGGAAGTGCGAGACCAGAGCGCATATAATAGTGCCAGCGGTTGCCGGCTGTTTGCAACACCACCGATGGCATTAATATTACCATCGCGCCAGTTTTGCTGGTAATTGTAATGTCCGGTGCATTGGTATTAGGTGAAAGATCTATTACGTCAAGAGTGTATTTTTTCGGTGCAAGATCCACATCAGCGGCTAACTCGATGCCAACATTTTTTCCGATCATATAGCCGCCCGCAAGCAAGCCGTGGAGACCAGCTGAGAAGGATGCGGTTTTAAGTTTGTATTCTGTAGTGCTGATACCTAAGCCTGAAATGTTGGTCATGGTAATCGTTCCATTCAAGAACCCAAAACCATCCATCGTCTGGCCAGGCAATGCAAATGCATAAGCCGCGGCAGCTCTTACATAGAACTCCTGCGCTGGGGATGTGACGGATAAGAGAACTGCAGCAAGCAACAGGAATGGGATCTTTCTCATACAGTGTTTTGATAAGAGGGTTTCGAAAAAAGGAAAATATTCCGGGCGGCATTAATGCCGCTAACCTATTGCCGGTAACCTTCTCAGTCGCTCTACGGCATCATTCAGCGTTTCTTCCTTCTTGGAAAAACAGAACCTGATCAGTTTGTCGTCGTGTTTGTTCTTATAGAACGCACTAACCGGTATAGTAGCCACGCCATGTTCCTTCGTGAGCCACTGTGCAAATTCCATGTCTGGCATATTGCTGATACGCTCATAGCTGGCCACCTGGAAGTAGCTGCCCTTTGCGGGTTTATGAATGGTGAAAGGTGTGTCTTTGATCAGTGAAAGAAAGTGGTCGCGCTTGCGTTGCATTAGGGTATTCACTGGTTCGGCGGTGCCATGGGCAAGTATATGCGCCAGGGCATACTGCGCTGGGGTATTCGTGGTAAACCCCACAAACTGGTGTATGCGGCGGAATGCAACTGTAAAGTCAGGCGGTGCTATGCAATAGCCCATTTTCCAGCCAGTGCAGTTGTATACTTTGCCAAATGAATAAAGCGCAAAGCTGCGTTGCCTCAGCTCGGGATGTTCCAGTACGCTGTAATGCCGCTCGCCATCAAATACCAGTTGCTCATACACCTCATCAGAAAGGATGACGATGTTTGTATCCCTTACAATATTGGCAAGTTCATCCCAGTCGCTCTTAGCCCATATCGCCCCGGTAGGATTGTGTGGTGTATTGATGATGATCGCTCTTGTTTTCGAAGTAACCGCATCTTTCACTTTATTCCAGTCCACCTGGAAATCAGGCGCGGCGAGTGATACCGGCACAGCAATAGCGCCGTTCATCTCTATATTGGGTATGTAGCTGTCGTAGGCAGGCTCCAGTACTATCGCTTCATCGCCAGGCTGCAGCACTGCCGTGAAAGCAGTGTAGATAGCGTAAGTAGCACCGGGTGTCACGGTTATTTCCGTATCGGTATTTATGTCTACACCATAACGCTTTTTAAAGTTGGCCGCTATCTCTTGCCTCAGTGCCGGAAGGCCCGGCATTGGCGCATATTGGTTAAAGCCGTTGCGGGCCGCATCTCCCAGCGCCGCAGACAAGGCCTCGTCAATATGAAAGTCAGGAAAGCCCTGGGACAGGTTGATCGCATTATGCTGAGTCGCCAACGCAGACATGACCGTAAAGATGGTCGTTCCGGTAGCAGAATGTTTCGACGGAAAGTTCATTATCAAACAGGAAGTTAGAAGTCAAAAACTAAAAGTAAGCTACATAATGCTGAAAACGAAACGCCCAAACAAGGAGCTAAGATCAAGTTTGAACAGCAGCCCAATGCGTGGTTCCCCCTCCAGGGGAACAGGGGGTGGTGGTGGGGTTACAAGTACTTATCCCCCTTATTCCTTTTCACCTCAGCCACGTATTCCTTTATCTGCTGCTCCCTGTTTCGTTCACAGATAAGCAGAATGTCCGGTGTATCGACCACTATGAAGTTTTCGAGACCCTGTAGTACCACCAGCTTTTCGTTGGGCGCTTTTATCATGCATTGCGTGGCATCTATCACCATTACGTTATTGCCGAGCACCGCATTGCCCAGGTAGTCCTTATTGCAGTTGTCGTAGGCCGACTCCCAGGTACCAAGGTCGCACCAGCCAAAGTAAGAAGGGATAACATAGACATTCCTTGCCTTTTCCATAATACCGTAGTCTATGGAAATATTGGTGCAGTGCGGATA
>CAINOM010000692.1 GCA_903851455.1 uncultured Bacteroidota bacterium
AAGCCGCTTCGCATTATTTCCAACTGTTATGTAATAATTCCCGCTTTTCCAAGTACTGATCCCGATCTGAATTGAAGATGTTGCGCTTTTGTTATGATAGACGTTCCTGCCCGTAATGTCATTTACGGAAATTTCATAGCCGCTGTTTTTATCAGCCAGGTCTATGTTTAAGACATCAGATGAGGGGTTGGGATATATGGAATAGTCGAAACCTGCCATGTTATAAATAGCTGAAGACAGTGTGCTATGTGCAGTGTCAAAAATCCGGGCTGATGCAGCAAAGAAATCTGAATTGTTCATATAGTATAAAGCGCCGGGAACTGAAATAGTATTTGTACCGAAAGACATGGAGCCGGCAAAACTACCGGCAATCGAATAACTATTTGGAGACAGGTAGCTCGCCGCGGGGTTTATCGTATAAGGAAATGCAGAAACCGTATCGTTTGTAAAAGTTAATAACCAACTGACTGACCCTGAAGAGTCGATATTTGCAACGTACATTCCTGTATCAGTCAATGTGATCCCATCAACAATTCCGGGCTTATAGGTGCCGGTAGCATACAGTGAATCGCCATCGTGAAAAACGGTGATTGACTTGAATGTTACAGGCCACGAGAGTTTTCCCCAGACCGCGTTTCCGTCGGGGTCTAGTTTCGCTATATAGTTGGACATTGAACTGCTGGACATGGACGGTATGATCTGAAAAGAACCGGTGATGTAATTTCCGCCTAGATAGGTATTGCCGACTGCGTCAACGTCCATAGACTGGGGGTAGCACATCCAGTTATTAATGGTGGAATCTCCGAATTCCCGCTCCCAAACCAGATGTCCTGAGGGATCTAATTTTGTGAGTACTCAGATGGCGCAATGCGTGTAAATGGTGCACTGAGCAAGGCCAGCGGAACTTTTGAAATAGACCACCCGCTTGATCCGGCTAATAAGTATCTGTATCACAGCTTCGTGGAAAGCCCGGATATGATGAACATATACAACGGCAATATAACCACGGATGCAACTGGCACTGCAACTGTTACTATGCCTGATTATTTTGACGCATTGAATAAGGATTTCCGTTACCAGCTTACTGTTATCGGTACGTTTGCCCAGGCCATTGTTTCAAAAGAAATGAGTGGTAATACTTTTGAAATAAAAACCAGCATACCTAATGTAAAAGTAAGCTGGATGGTAACCGGTGTAAGGCAGGATGCCTGGGCTAATGCACACCGCGTGGTTACAGAGGTGGAGAAAGCGCCTGCAGATAAGGGCAAATATCTGCATCCTGAATTATTAGGCTTATCGAATGATTCGAAAATCGGGACACCGGAACATCACAGTAAGAAAGATGCCCCCGCTCTTATGTCTAAAGGGAGCGAAAAGCAGAAGTAATGAATATGGAGAGCGGGCCGTCTCTATAGGTGGTCCGCTCTTATTTATAAATTTTCGAAACCATTTTCCAAGACATCCCTCTTTCATACAATAACGGCCTTTTTAGCGGTAAGTTCTGGTCATCTGTACTTTGTATTTGGCGTTTTGATGCTGTACTGACCATAATCATCCACGAAAATGATCAATGTCATAGAAATGTCATACTATTTTTTCTATCTTGTGTAAAATACTTTGAATTAATCATATCCGAAAACTGCGTAATGCTCTATGCCGCTTTGGATTCCTTGCTTCTTTCGACAAACAGGTCATAATATACCTGCACGCGCATCCAATATTCGGCCGGGATGCCAAGTAGTTTCTCCAGTTTTAAAGCTGTCGCAGCACTGACGTGTCGTTTGCCGTGCAGCAATTCACTAAAGTGGCTGGCATTCATTCCCAGCTGCCGGGCGAATGCTGATTTTGAAATTTCCCGTGCTTCAATCTCCATACTGATCACTTCACCAGGATGCAGTGATACGTCTGTGAAAATTTCCTTTCCCTTGCTGTTCAATATTTTAAAATCAGGCATAAAGCATGCTTTTTATTTACTCATGATGTTTTGATAAGTCTTCTATCGCTAATACCTGGGAAATAGTTACAGATCCATCTTCTTCCAGCCTAAGTATTAGTCGGTACTGGATATCAACGCGCACAGAATGAT
>CAINOM010000693.1 GCA_903851455.1 uncultured Bacteroidota bacterium
CAACATTACTACGGTTGTCAATACACATGATATGAACACGGTAATGGAAAGTGGAGACCATATTGTGTACATGTATCAGGGACTGAAACAATGGGAAGGCTCTAATAAAGATATCATCTTCAGCAAGGACGAAAAACTGAATTCATTCATCTTCGCCTCGGAGTTTTTAGCAAAGGCTAAAGAAGTAAGTATGAAAGAAGCGCGTGATAATGCGTAATGACTGGATACAGTGGGAGTTACGAAATTTTGTGTTTTTTTCTGTTGATAATTTTCTCATTTTTATCAATTTTTAGTTGAAATTCGCTCCCCGCGCAGGTTTCCCGTAACTATAAATTCAATAAATTTTTTTATTGCGATAACGCAATGTCTGTTAATTACTTTCAAAAGGTGATTTTTTCATTATGGTGCATTATGATTTTTCTAACATGCGGTAGCGTTAATTTTATCGCAACCTAATACTACCAACTATGAAGAAATTAGCTTTACTAACATTGCTATGCGCGCTCTTTTTCACTTCCCGCGCAACAATTACACCCGTTGCATTGACGGGGTACAATGCCGATATCATCTCCAATGGTACTACGTCGCCATTATCGTCGATCTCGTCATTTATGCTGAACGGATTTGACAGTGCCGGCTATGCACTGGTGTCGCAGGACTATAACTACTCGGGTTATACGCCATCGTATTATTTACCTACAGGTGGGCTCGTGACGAGTGCACTAACAGGTGGCCTCACCTTTCAACTGGCAAACTACTCATCAAACAATGCACTGAGGTTTCATAATACAGGAGATAACGGAACGTTGTCGTTTGTTGTGCCACAAAATGCCGGCGCACTTTACATCTGCGGTTTATCAGGCAGCGGCATATCCAACTTCGATGTTGTTGTCAATTTCTCTGATGCCACGACACAGACGTTTTCCTCTTTGTCTTTCCCCGATTGGTATGCTTCTGGCGGAAGCGTGTCGGGCATAGGACGCGTTAGCACATCAAACGGGCATACGGAGGGCACATCTTCTGCGCCTTCTCTTTTTGAGATCGCATTGAATATTGATCCGCTGAACTATTCAAAAACTATAACAGGGATCACTGTTACTAAAACATCGAGTACAGGTTTCTTAGCCATACTTGCCGCTTCGGCAGAAGACATTTGTTCAGGTGCTCCTGTGGCCGGAGCCGTAACTGCTTTATCGCTTACCAGTTGCAGTGAGTTTACTTCAAACCTTTCATTGCCCGGCAGTACTGCATCAGCAGGTATTGTTTACCAGTGGCAGTCGTCTGCAGATAATATAACATGGAGCAGTATATCAGGGGCAACTAGTGCAACTTATTCCGCTGATGTTACGGATACTATTTACTATCGCGCATATATTACGTGTACAGTTAGCGGGCTTTCTGATACTTCATCGTCTGTAGAACTGTTAACTACCACACCTAGTGCGGTTATCGCGGCGCTGCCTTTCAATGAGAGCTTTGAAAGCTGGATAGGCGCATGTTATACATATGACAGACCGGGTGTGAACTGGCTAAACAACCCGGTGAGTGGTAATAACTCATGGAGAAGGGATGATCAGGGTAGTGATGCATCGTGGACCAGCTCTGGTGGCGGGTTGTATAGCCCTGTATCTACTGCCGGCGCACACTCTGCAAGGTTTCACTCTTACTATGCAGGAGCAGGAACAGTGGGTAACCTTGATCTGCACATAGACCTGAGTGCTCCTGGTACGAAGCAGATTGCATTCGATTATGAGAATAGCACCAGTGATGCTTTTGGAACTGACCAATTGTTCGTACAACTTTCGGTAGACGGCGGAGTTACTTTTACCACGCTGGGCACTTACGATGAGGTAGAC
>CAINOM010000694.1 GCA_903851455.1 uncultured Bacteroidota bacterium
ACTGGCTTTAAAAAACGGCTTATTGCTACGTTGTATGATGATACCGGCCGTATAGAACTGCTATGGTTCCAGGGTGCGCAGTGGATGAAGAAAACGCTGAAGGAAAATGAGCGCTACATCGTTTTTGGTAAAGTAAGTTTGTTCAATGGCTTTTACAATATCTCTCACCCTGAAATAGAATTGTGGAATGCAGATACCGCTATAGCTGGCCGTCAGCCGGTATACTCGAGCACTACTAAACTGATCGCTAAAGGCATTACCAACCGGTCTTTTGCAAAGCTGACCCAGGCGCTATTTGAAAAAATAAAACCCGGAGACATTCCCGAGGTGTTGCCGCCGGACATAATAAAGCGGTACAATCTCTGTAGCCGCTACGCAGCCCTGCGTTGGATACATTTCCCTGATAATGATGAGCACGAACAACTTGCCCGCCACCGGTTGAAGTGGGAAGAACTGTTTATTTCGCAGTTGATGATCGCCCGTTTGCGGCTGCAGCATACTGCGCAACAGGGCTGGCTGTTTGAAAAGGTAGGCGCGCATTTCAATGACTTTTTCAGGCTGCATCTTCCCTTTGAGCTTACAAATGCACAAAAACGAGTGCTTAAAGAGATAAGACAGGATACCGCAACCGGCAAACAAATGAACCGATTGCTGCAGGGCGATGTGGGCAGCGGCAAGACCATTGTTGCCGTGATGTCCATGCTGCTCGCCCTTGATAATGGTTTCCAGGCGTGCATTATGGCGCCAACCGAGATCCTGGCACAACAGCATTACATCGGCATTTCCGAATTGCTGGAAGACATGGGCATAAAGGTGCGGCTGCTTACCGGCAATGTAAAGGGAAAAATAAGGAAGGAAATACTCGCAGGGCTTGCTGATGGCAGCGTTTCAATAGCAGTGGGCACACATGCGCTGATAGAAGACACCGTGCAGTTCAAAAATCTTGGACTTGCCGTAATTGATGAGCAGCACCGCTTTGGCGTGGGACAGCGTGCGCGCCTGTGGAAGAAGAATGAAATGCCACCACACGTATTGGTAATGACCGCTACCCCCATCCCCCGCACTCTTGCAATGACCTTGTATGGCGACCTTGAGGTATCGGTAATTGATGAGCTGCCGCCCGGCCGTAAAGAGATAAAGACCGTACACAGGAAAGACGCCGGCCGCATGAAGGTGATGGAATTCATCCGCAGCCAGGTGGATGAAGGACGACAGGCGTATATCGTGTACCCGCTCATCGAAGAGTCTGAAAAGATGGACTACGAAAGCCTGATGGCAGGGTATGAACAGGTAAAAATATGGTTCAACGAAAACAAGTATAAAATTGCCATGGTACATGGCCGGCAGGAAGTTGGTGAACGGGAGCGCAACATGCAGCGCTTCGTAAAAGGCGAGGCAAATGTACTCGTAGCCACCACGGTCATCGAGGTGGGCGTGAACGTACCCAATGCATCGGTAATGCTTATTGAGAGCGCTGAGCGCTTTGGCCTGTCGCAGATGCACCAGTTAAGAGGCCGCGTGGGCCGCGGCGCCGACCAGTCTTACTGTATACTCCTTACGGGCAATAAGATATCAGAGGAAAGTTACAAGCGCATACAGATCATGGTATCCACCACCGATGGCTTCAAGATAGCAGAGGAGGATCTGGCGATGCGCGGCCCAGGTGATATGTACGGCACCAAGCAAAGCGGTGTACTCAAATTCAAACTGGCGGATATAGTGTTGGATGGAGCGGTGCTTGAGGAGACCCGTAATGCCGCGCGGCAATTGCTGTCACAAGACCCATCACTGAGTCAGCCGCAAAACCAGCCCTTAGTGTACATGCTAAGGCAACAGGGAAAACAATCACATTGGGGTAAGATAAGTTAGCAAAACGCCTCCGCGAATAGTCATTAGGCGCTAGTTGTCATATAGTCATACACCATCCTGGATATATGCCCCATGAGCTCAGAAAGCTTTTTAAATTCATGCCCCTTGGTCATGATGGTGATCAGATAGGCGTTGTTGTTTATGTAGATAATAGCCGACTCATGAAGCTCCTTATCATTATCCGCTGAGTATTCACCAAATTTATGAATCACCTTCACGTCAGTTGGCAGATTCTTCAACACACCTTCTTTGAATTTACATTTCGCCAATAAGGAAGACGCATATTCCGACGATGCCATATTCAGATAACCTGCATTGTAAAGCGCCTCAAGAAAAATGGAATATTCCCTGGCCTTGAATTTATAGTTAGTATCACAACTATCCGAAACTTTTTTGCCTGAATAGCGGCCATACCTTTGGTTAAGAACGACCAAAACACAAAAATATGGGGCTATTCAAACGTAGTAAAAATAATAACAAACCGTTAC
>CAINOM010000695.1 GCA_903851455.1 uncultured Bacteroidota bacterium
AATATCATTTCTCGAATCATCGCCGCCCTGTGTGCCTGCAAAATTTGAAGCCATGCGCGCCGGATCAGACCGGCTGCCTGCGTAGCGTTCCGTTTCCTGTACATCAAATGTCCGCGTACTTACCACAGCCATATCATTAATATGCTCACGCTTGTGCACTACTGTAACTTCTCCCATTGTAGTTACAGACTCCTCCATTTCAATTTCCAGTACGGTCTCTTTGCCTGAGGTTACCAATACATCTGAAAGCGTAACGGTATTAAATCCCATATAGCTCACAGTGATATTGTGCTTGCCCACGCGCACTTCTTGTATCACAAAGTTGCCAAACTTGTCGGTGGCTGCGCCCATCCTTGTCGTCATATCGGTGATGGCCACTATAACACCTGCGAGGGGGGATTTCGATTCTTTGTCCACTATATGGCCGCGCACAACCTGTGTTCGCTGCGCAAAACATAATGCCGGCATCATCAATACCAATAGCAGGATGGATCTATACATAAGTTCTGAGTTATCGGGAAGTAAGTTAAGCAAATTCGTATATTTTCAATAGCGTCAGCACAGTCTTATATGTTGTCTGCTTCCGGCTATGCAAATAAATGCAGCCGCCACTAAGGTTGTAATACGGAAAATCAGTATTTTTAGGAACGTTGATAAAATAAACTCTTTAATGAAACGCCTCATCCTGTTCGTTCTATTATTCTGCAGGGTAAGCATGGCCCAGGCCCAGCAAGGGTGGGTATATCACGGCAATTTCAATTTCGGTTGCAATTATACGTTGAACTATAGCAGGGGCAGCACCGCCTTTCCCGGCCTTAAGTTGTTCTGTGGTTTTTCGGCAAACGGTGTTTATAAAGAACATTTCATCCTCAATTATGGGCCCTCTTTATCTTTCTACACGAAATCCATCGGCGCAAACCTCAATCCGCTTATTTCTGATCTGCAGATAGACTTCGTGAACTCGATATCATTTGGGGCGGGCTTTAGTGACCTGCCCTATTTTAAACTGTTCCGTACGCTCGACAATGCATCTTATTACAACGTACTGCTCAACAAGGATTACGCCTTCCTGCTCACCAGTAATTTTGTGCTCAACAATCACAAACGAAACCAGGTGAACGGCTCCATTTCTTTATCTTTTCCCCAGTTCACGCTCAACTACTATAATGATGGCGGCGCGCCCTTCTACCGCATACCCATCGCCGACAATCTCGATCGTTACTGGACCGGGGGCTTTGGCGTATTCGTACACAACAAAAGCGATTATAAACTTAGTTACAACAGTGTTGAGTTCAGCTTCGACCAGTTTACCGGTTACAGCCCGCTGTTGTTTGAAGCCTGCAATATGCTCGGCATCTATATCCCGAATTACAACCTCCAGTATGATGAGGATACGCATGGTCCGAAGCCAACTAACTATAATACCTCGATGTATAATCTGAAGGTTTTTTTCATCAGGGGTTATGGCATAGATATAGGAGCAATGGGCTCCCTGAAGGATGTATCAGCTCGTAAGAAGAAAGAAATATATTATGGCCTGCAGGATATCATTCACATTAAGGGTGGATTTTCGCTGCATCCAAATAATGACAACCAGCATTTTTTCATAGGAGGCACTTACAACAACTTTACCAATGTCAGTATTAAATAAAATATTGTTTGCGATAGTTGTAACGGGCTTGCTTTATGGCTGCTCGCCACGCAGGGTCGCGTTCAGTACCGACAATTTTACCAAACCCTCATTTTATCAATCGCTGCCCACTATTCTGAACAAAAGCCTGCGGATAGATTCTGTCATCACCTACGAAACTACGTTTGAAGAAAAGCCTTACGAAGGCTACTATGTGATCGACTATTCTGAAGTGAACGCGAGAAACGACAACAATATCCTCCATTACAAAAACTTCAAGGGGTATTATCAGAAGCTATACCTGCTGAAGCTCGTTACCTATCCGCGCGATTCCATTACAGTGTATTTTTCTATTAAATACAACGCCTTCGATCAGTGCATCGGCTTCGGGCCGTCATACATCGGCAGCATGGACGAAAGCCGGAACCTCATTTTCTTCAATGCAGAGCTGTACACGCGCAACAAGAAGAACAACTACAGCCTTAAGAAAGTGCGGGTGCCGCTGGCTCTATTTATGAATGCCAGTGAGCTGCTGCCCGGCAAATACATCAATGTAGATAAGATGATCGTTGAAAAATCATTTGAGATCGGTAATAACGTAGTTATAGACATTCCGCGCATTTTCCACGATTCTTCCGCTCTCAAGTTTGAGTATATCGATACCCGCAAGATCAATTAGTCTGTTGGTCGCGCGCTGATCTTCTTTCCGTACGCCTGCAGAAATACAATATGATCACTGGTAGCAGCGCGAAAAGCAATTGAATAATAGTATAGGGTAGCACGAAACCGAGCGTGAGCCCGAGGTTATTCATAGTCACTCTATGAAAGCCCAAAACAAGTGGCGACCTTGCAACAACCAGCACCAATTCGCTGCAAAGAACTACCCAACTGCCTGCAACTTCCCGCCACGACAGCAATAGGTACCCAACCATCAGGCAGGTCTCAGATATCAGCGCGATCAGGTAGATCACACTAAGAGAGTCTGCATAACGCTGTGTGACAGCATACAGAAGAAATACCCAGCCATAAAGCATGAACGGAACGTAGACAATAGCGAGTATCCTTGCTATCCACCGTATTACTTTTATTGTTTCCGGGCTAGCTGAGTTGGAGGCCATGGGTTGTGGATGTTGCGGCCTCAATTTACTTTTTTCTGTGGGAAATGACGCTATCTTTATGATTACTATATATGCGTTTTATGAAACAACTGCTCACCACATTTCTGATTTTCGTTACGGCAGCGTCCGCCATCGCACAGAAGACCTACATCCAGTGTGGCAGGCTCATCGATGGTGTTTCTGATAAGGAACGTAAGTCTGTCACAATAGTGGTGGAAGGTAAAAAGATCATTGAGATAAAAGACGGCTATCAGCGTGGTAAATCTTCAGACAGTGTCATAGATCTTAAAGATAAGACCGTAATGCCGGGTTTTATCGATTGCCATGTGCACCTGGAGATGCAATTTAGTAAGACTGCTTTTGGTGATGCCTTCCGCGAGAAGGACGCGGATATCGCGTTCATGTCAGCCGTCTATGCAAAAAGAACGCTCATGGCCGGCTTCACCACAGTTCGGGACCTTGGCGGCAGCGGTGTAAACATATCCCTGCGCAACGCCATCAACCGCGGCGTTGCTGTGGGGCCGAATATCCTCACGGCCGGAAGGGCCATCTCGGCTACAGGTGGTCATATGGACCCATCCGTTGGCCTCCGCGATGATGCTATGCGCAAAACGCCCGGCCCCGAAGAAGGCGTTGCCGATGGTCGCGATGAGTGCATCAAGGCGGTGCGGTATCAGTTCAAGGCAGGAGCAAATCTTATTAAGATCGCATCTACCGGCGGTGTGCTCGATCTCAGCACAGAAGGTTCAGGAGCGGAGTTCAGTGTGGAAGAAATAAAAGCGATCACAGAAACCGCAAAGGATTACGGCATGCCCGTAGCCTGCCATGCCCATGGCGCCGAAGGGATCAAACGTGCCATACTTGGTGGCGTTACATCTATAGAACATGGCACTTTCATGGATGATGAGTGCATGGGGCTGATGAAAGCACATAATGTATGGTATGTGCCCACACTTACTGCTGGGCGCTCAGTTGGCGACTCTTCGAAAGTGCCTGGTTATTTTACTCCCGTTGTAGCTGCTAAGGCAGCAGTCGTTGGTCCTACGATACAAAAGACATTCGCTAAGGCATTCAAAGCCGGCGTAAAGATCGCATTCGGCACAGACGCAGGCGTATACCCGCATGGCCTGAATGCACTCGAATTCCGTTTCATGACCGAAGGTGGGATGCCAGCCATGGAGGCCATCAAATGCGCCACCACCAATGGGGCTGATCTGCTCGGTATAAGAGAAGAAAGAGGATCGCTGGAAAACGGCAAAATCGCCGATATCATTGCAGTATCTGGCGACCCCTTGCAGGATATTACCGTACTAAGCCACATGGCTTTTGTGATGAAGGAAGGGATGGTGTATTTGAGATAGCCTAAACCGGGAGCCATTTAGGGGCAGGGGTTGGCCCTAAACTCATTCATCCACACATTTGCAGAAAGACTGCGCCACAATTGTGTAGCCTCTGGCACCGTCAGTGTCTTGCCGGCCAGCTTATCAAACAATGTCTGCTGATAATCATCCTTTAGCAAGTGGCGGCCTTGTATCTGCGCTTTCACCCATTCCTGGTCTTTGGTAAGCGCATCAATGAGCGGAGTATAGAAACCTATCTTGTCCGTACGGTTGTATACCAGGTCAGGCAGGTATTGTCTGCATGATTCGCGAAGTATGTATTTCCTCATTCCATGCTCCAGGAAATCTTCCGGCCTTATAGTGGCCACATATTCCGCAATACGATGATCAAGGAAAGGCATACGGCCCTCTATGCTGCATGCCATTCCATTGCGATCGTCATAATGCACCAGGTGTGGCAGATGAACGCTGTAAATGGATTCGCGCCACACATCGTAGATGTTGTTGTACTTGTATTGTTCAATAAGGGAGTCATCCACATGCTTCAACAACTCTGGCGATATAATGCCCCTCCGTTGTATCCGCGAGCGGGTTCTGAGTTTCGTCTCCGTTCCCGGCGCTAACGACTTCAGCAGGGTGCGCAGCATGTATTTTTTGCCCAGCTTCATCGCATTCAGGTTCTCGTAAAATTTCCCGAATTGCATTGACTTGAACTGTTGCAACAGTATAGCCTGCGCCATATTGTTATAACCAAAGAACAGTTCATCCGCCCCCTGACCGTTCAGTACCACCTTTATACCCGCCTCTGCCGCCATATTCATCAGGAAGCCGTGCCCCATGATCGATGGATCTCCAAACGGTTCTTCCTGTATGCCTATATACTTGCCAAGGTCTTTCTTTATCGATAGCTCGTGCAGGTTCTTGTTGTGTACAATAAAATTGCTCTTGCCAAATTTGCTGATCACCGCATCCACATACTTCGTCTCGTCATACTTCGTATTCGGCGATTGCGCAGTGAAAATGTGTATCTCCTTGTCATAATAAGTCGATAAGATCCCGGCTATTATTGACGAGTCTATACCTCCCGATAAGGTGATCCCGATAGGTACATCTGCCAGTGTCTGCGACAGCACGCCTTCTACCATTCTGTCGTGAAGCTCTTTCTTTGCTTTTTTGTCAAAGGGTATTTTGTCCTTTGCTTTTATATCCGGCAGCTCCCAGTATTTTCGGGCATCTATTTTTTCATCGGTAGCGTTCATCCAGGCGTAGCTACCCTGCGGAAAGTGCCTGATGTCCTTAAAAAATGTATGTGCACCTAAGTGCCCGTAATTCCCCAGCGCCAGGTATTCTGCCAGTTCAGTTGGGTCGGCCACGGGTTGTTCGTTTTCACTGATCAGCGGTTTCACTTCGCTGGCCAGCAGCCATGTGCCGTTTATTCTGCGCACATAGATAGGCTTCTGTCCATAGCGGTCCCTGCTCACAAACAGTTTCTTCCGTTGCTTGTCCCATATCAGCAGCGCCCACATGCCCACCATTTCTTTCAGCATGTTTTCCTGTTGCAGGCGGAACAATTCTATGATCGTCTCTGTATCCGCGTGGCCCTTAAATGGATGATCTGCCAGGAAGCGTTTTCGAAGATCGAGATGGTTGTATATCTCACCATTAAAGATCATACTGTATCGCCCGCACGATGATTCCATGGGCTGG
>CAINOM010000696.1 GCA_903851455.1 uncultured Bacteroidota bacterium
ATGAACGTTCTGGATGATGTTTACTTTAAAATCGGGGAAATAAAGCTTACCCCTGCCGGCATGTGGACCGTGCTTCCACCGCTGGCGCGCTGAGATCACCACCCTGCTGACAACACCCTGAAATGCTCAGATGACCGCATAAAAAAAGCCCCGTAGAAACGGAGCTAATATTGTCCTAACTATATGTAATTGTAGTATAGCAAAAACAGTGCCATTTTTTATCGGCTATGGAGCTTTGGCGGTAAAGGTCCCGTAAACCCGCGCTGAATCTACAGTGGTAAAGCTGAATGACCCCACGATTGCCGGCGACACCGCAGTAATAATAATAGTGCCGTAGGCCGATACGTGATTGATGGAGTAATAGTCTGTCGAGTCTATGGAGGCGTAGTTGCGTGTTACTGATCCCCACGGCGGCGTAGGTATCATATAAGTACCCACTCCCCTGTAAGGACAAAGGTTGATAAAAACATAGGGAGGATTAATGGCGCTGCCGGTAAAGAACCCTCCGTAAATGGTCAGTATGCTATCCGGTCCCGAAACGCCCACTGCATTTGTCCCCATAAATGGAGCACCGTTTACGCTGCCTTTCATACTGTAACTGGTGGAGTTGTTGCTGTTTTTTTTGCAGCTGTAGCATGCTAAAATAGATATCATGCCGAAGGCAATGAGACGGCTTTGCCGCATAGTGTGTTTGTTTTCAACTGAAACGGCCTTGATAATAATTTATTGCGTATGAGGATGATTACCAAAAACAAAAAGAGGCCCTTCACATCGCGTGAAGAACCTCGTGTTTCTCTTGTTAGCGCCTTACTATAAGTGGCAGGTAGTGCCACCGGGCAATGTATTGTTAGCCTGGTCCTGGTAGTTATTGCAGGTTTTCTTTGCATCCACCAAGGTGGCGTTATCAACGCTGTGTGTTTCGTTAACCGAGCCGGTGCCCACAACCGTAGTGCAGGTGCAAGTGTAGTTCTTTTTACATGATGTAAATGTTGCCAGGCTGAGTAATGCTAGTGCCGTAATGATCTTCGTGGTTTTCATGTTCTGTTCGTTTAAGTCCGTTAGTTATGTAATCAAAACCATGCCATGCCCCGGGGGCTTTGTAATATTTTAAATAAAGTTTACTTTTACGATATGAGATACTTAGCATTCCTTTCGCTGTTTTGCCTTCTTATGCCGTCCCTGGCATCTGCACAATCTCGCGCCGACTATGACTACGTAATGAACAAGTTCGTGAAGTACTATAACGCCAGCCAGCCGGAGAACATCAATACGATGTGGCCGGTGAAAATGAGAAAGCAGAATGCAAACCTGTTTGATGCCAAACAGCTGGAAGAACTGCAGGATAAGTACGGAAAGATAAACTCCATTAAGTTCATGGGCATTGACAGTACTGATCCTGCCAGGCCGGCCGTGTTTAAAACGGTGTTCAGCAGGGCTGGGGTAAAGGCCACCAGCATTACTGTTCAACCCGGAAATTTCCTGGGCTCGGTAAACCTCATTGCCACATCAACCGAGATCAGGAAAATGCTGAGTAAAGAAGGTACCTGAGCGCTGCCGATTACTGCCTCTTATACAATGCGAAATTAGACGTGAGGCGCTTGCTGTAGCCATAAGAGATATTAATGGCTATATGGTTTATGTTGTTTGCAGTGTCCACAAAGAATGCGTTGATTGGCGTGTACCCGCCCTGCGCCAATGTATAGTACTGCAGGTATGATACAGAGTCGACGCCAGTGAGATAATAGTAGTACGGGAAGGTTATGGCATAAGAACGAGAGGAGGCGAGAATGCTCGCAGTATCATCAGCGGAAGTAATTACAAGGGAGTCAGCCCATGAAAAGCTGCGGATGGTATGCTGCACTACGCCGGCACTATCAGTATAGTAGTAAACACTGTCACCAGATGTTGTTCCGGCATAGTAGCCCTTCATGCTGTCAATAACACCAATTGTATAAAGCGAGAGCGACGATGTTGTTGTCGTAGTAGTTGTTTTTTTACAAGAGTAGAAAAATAGAACAAATAATATCAGCGCAACGGGTACGAGCTTTACATTCATGGATGGCCTGTTTCGGGCAAAGTTAACAAATATGACGGCGTGTGACAGCGCTCTACGCTATTTAACAAAATCCTACCAAATAGGATACGTCGCTATAAGTATCGCTCCCTGATGATGTTGAAGTGATGCTCGATGTGACCGATCATGATATACCCAAGTGCCCGCGCGGTAAATGGATAGGTGGCTCCCTTCGCCCTGAATTCACTTTGCTCCGCGGTAATATACCGGTAGAGCGAGCTTGTGGAGGCACGCACAGCTGCAAATTCATCAATGATACTTTCCATGCTTCTGTTACTCACGTCAGCATTTGCAGCATATTGGTTTTCGTCCATAGGACTGAGCAGTGTGGCGCTGTCTTTACGGATGGCAACAAATGCCCGGTAAGACATTACCCGCTCGGTATCTGTTATGTGCATCAGCGACTCCTTTATGCTCCACTTGTTATTAGCATAGCGGTAGTCATGCTTTTCGGGTGGAATGCTCTCGAAAAAGTGGATGGTCTTGTTTGTGTTTTCTGCCAGCAACACACTAAAATCACCTTCCGGCACAAGACTTATATAGCGATCGAAATATGGATTATATTCACCGGGTTGTGGTTTTTTCATAGCGGAAAGATTGTAGTTCTTAACCTGATCACGATGTACATAACAGGTCATCACCTTTGTTACGGTGTCGCAGCAATTGCAAACAGTAAGTCTTAGAAGCTACGTATCACACGCGTATAAGTAGAGTTGTTCACGATCTCCGGCTCCATCAGCAGGGACGCGTCAACTACGATACTGGAATACCAGTCGTCATCGTGGCGATAGCAATAGATCTTCTTACCCTCA
>CAINOM010000697.1 GCA_903851455.1 uncultured Bacteroidota bacterium
AAATAATACCATTGTGTCCTTATTGCTGCACCACTTGTTCCATACCCGAACACTATCGGTCTGGGCATATACGCTCAGCGTACAGGAGCAAAAAGTCAACAGGAAAATTAATCGTCTCATTGTTACTTCCAAAGTACTGCGTTTACAGCTATTTTCATAGAGCCGCCTGCTGTCGCCATACATTTTCTGCTGGAGTAGATGACTTTGGAATGATTTTTTAAGACAAGCTTCTGATGCTAAGCAAGAATGCAATTGATTTTAAAAAAGTACTCGCCACAATAAAACATCATTGCGGCGGAAAGACATCATTCAGCCATGAAGATTGCTTTAGCGTAGTTGCCAGGGATGCAAATGTCCCATTGGATCAAATAGATCTGTACCTCGGGTTGCTGCAGGATTTCGGCCTGGTAAAATATTCGATGACAGAAAAATTTATTGAGCTGACGCCCTTTGGTGAAAAACTCAATATTGAGATCAAAGAGTAACAGACCGATAGACCGATACGGGCTGGCGTGATTATTATACCACTATTCATAAATATTCAAACAATGAAAACACAACATCTTTTTTTGGGAGGCTTTTTAGTAGTAATGGGTATGGCTGCCTGCAATGGCATGAACGGCACTAAGAGTCCGTCCGATTCGACGACCACAACTACGACGACCACTACCACCGTTCGTCATCAATACACGGGTAATTTCGTCCCTAAGCCCGATGTGAAATATGTAGACCTCAAAACGAACCAGCAAATTACGGTACGTATAGATACGATCAGGGGAACAATAGTAAACAGCGAAACAGACCAGCCTGTGGATTTGTTTGTTGAGCCAGAGACGCATGATACCATTTACGGCGTCACAGGGTCCGTGGTCAATAAGTTAGTTGTCCACAACGAGAGTGGCGATCTGAGCGTAGATACAATGAAGGTAAATAATGTGGCACCGCCCCCCGTAACCGACCAGCCCGTTGATGACGCACACACTGGCAAGGTGAAGTACAAGGAAAATGCAAGCGGCGACAAGAGCAAGTACAAAGACGAAGACGTGAAAGTAAAGGAGAAGAACGGTGTTATTAAAACCAAGGACAGATAGCGCTACCGGAACACCTGTGGGCATTTCGTCTTTATATAGTCAGCAGCATAACTGAACGAGCGGAAAAATACGGTGAGTGTCACGTTGCCATACCAGTACCAGTCATTGGCCTGGTTGTCGCCACGTGGCACTCCGTATGTAGGATAAGTGCCTCCCCAGCCGGCAACGGTATTGCCTCTGTAAGACATCTCCTTAGCCAGTGGGCCTCTGTTGGCTTGCAACACACCCAGATCAACATAAGATTTACTTACATCATCCAGGTAGTCAGTATTGGTATAGCGGTAGCCCACTTCTGCGCACAGCACCATACGCCTGCCCATAAAGAACTTCAGTCCGCCGCCGAAAGGAAACGACATATTTACGAGGCTATAGGGCTTGCGGTCCGGATACATGCCCAGGCCTTCACCTTCTGTGCTCAGCGGCTTCAGATAGACTTTGTTGCCAGTGTTGTCAAACGCATATGGGTCAAAGTAAAACGCAGATATTCCTGCAAATACATAGGGCGACACCTTCTTTTTCTTGATCTCAATAGGTACAAAATTTATCTCCAGTGCGCCATGCAGCTCATATAATGAGGTAGAGAAGCTCAGGTTACGTGCCTGGTTTGCAGGTATATCGCTTTTGCTGTCTGATGCGGACAACGTATTGTAAGAAGCGCCGCATCTCAGCCCGATGTGCGCGTTAAAGAAAAACTTATACAGCAGTCCCACCACTGGTTTATACCCGTACGATGGCAGCAGGCTGGGCTGCAGGTCGCCACGGTAATTGGCTACCCCGGCAAGGATGCCCAATTCATGGTGCTCCTGCGCATCCAGCTGCAGGGAGAGTAATAAGGCCAGCGAAAATAGAAGTCTTTTCAAACGCTGTTTTTACGCAAAATACGAATGATATGAATAATCTGGCTAGTTCATGTTAATAATAAAGTAACATAGTGCCCCCTGTTTTTAAACAGTAGGAGCGATAATCTTCCTTCTGACCCTATTAAGCAATAACTTAACACTTTTTCTCATTTATTTAGCCTACCTTCGCCGCCGCTTTGTCAATAAGGCAAGGCAAATTTTTTAAAAGTTCTTTTTAATGTTAATGAATTCTTTTTCATCCTTCCCCATGCGGGAAGAACTGATGCGGGCTATTTCTGACCTTGGCTTTGAGACACCTACTCCTATTCAACAAAAAGTAATACCTCAACTTTTAGCTGAGCCTATAGATAT
>CAINOM010000698.1 GCA_903851455.1 uncultured Bacteroidota bacterium
CACACCTTTCGTCGCAGTTCAAAAAGATCACCGGCCTCACTCCCTCTTATTTTAAACAGGTAGGCGCTGACAAAAGGAAAGCATTAGACAAGATCTGACAGGCCAACCCCAAAATTCTGCAACACATACACAAAGTAATGTAACACTCCAGCCTAATACGCGGCGTATCTTTGTATCGTAAATTTTAAAACCAACTTTTATGACAACACAACAGGAAATAAGCACACAGGCCGCAGGAAAATGTAACAATCCAAATTGTACCTGCGAGGACTGCACATGTGAAAATTGCACTTGCGGAACTTCGAAGTCGTAACTCGTTATCGTATTCTGGAAGGCGGGCTGCTCAATGGGTAGCCCGCTTTTTTTGCGTGACCGGGTGGATCAAAAAGCATTGAGTCTAATCCTGAAGCAAACTGACAAATACGTGCTGACGCCGCCACGCAATATAAAGCCGATGTCTGGCGCCGGCAGTAATATATCACCGGGTCTCATATCCGGAATAGGGTTGATTCCCCCGTTGTACAGCAGCAAAAATTATGAAAAAATAGAAATAATAACTATATTTTGTGTCAAATAGCCGACATGAAATGGATGTTAAAATTCTTGCTGACACTATTTGCCCTTTTTGAATGCTGTCAGGGATATGCTGAAAAGAAACAGCAAGAGCTGATCGATTCCATGTTGGTCGCGCTGCCAATGCAGAAAGAAGACACGAATAAAGTGAAGTTGCTCGAAGATCTGGTATTCCGCTATTACACATCAGATATTGCAGTGGGCGTTAGGTATGGGGCGCAGGGTTTGCTACTGGCCGAAAAGTTGAATTGGAAAAAAGGAATTGCAGCAATGAACAATTGCGTTGGCCTTGGTTATCACAATGAATCAGACGTTCCGCAGGCGCTGGCTTATTATTTAAAAGGTTTGAAAATCTACGAAGACATAGGGGATAAAGAGGGCATCGCAAAAGTAGATGAAAATATAGGCAACATTTATAACGATCGGAGTGAGTATGCCACTGCGCTTGAATATTTTTATAAAGCGCTAAAAATCGATGAAGAGATCGGGAATAAAAAAGGGATAGCAACTGCTACCGGCAACATCGGTCACATTAACGAGGAACAAGGTAATCACCCTGAAGCCTTAGCTTGCTATTTTAAAGCCCTGAAAATAGATGAGGAACAGGGATATAGATCTGGTATTGCGTGGATCAGTTGCAATATCGGCAATGTTTATATCGCCCGTTGCAATTATCCCGTGGCGTTGGAATATTTCTATAAGGCTTTAAAAATAGGTGAAGAAACAGGAAATATAAGCGTTACTGCAAGGGCCTCCAGTTGTCTTGCCAATGTTTATCAGTCCGAAAACAACGATCGCAAGGCATTGGAATATGATTTTAAGTCTTTAAAGCTTTATGAGGCACTTGGAAGTAAAAATAAGATCGCATTGGTGACCGGTAATATTGGTGTTATTTACGACGACCAGGACGATAATTCCAAAGCATTGGAATATTATTTAAAAGCCTTACAGATATATAAAGTAGTTGGAAACAAAGAAGGGACTGCACGCACTACCGGCAACATTGGCAATATTTACATGAAACAGAAAAATATTGTGCAGGCGATACAATACGAAGAGGAAGCATTAAGACTGGATGAGAAAATAAATAACCGGCAAAACGCCGCAGTGGAATTAGAATTTATCGGCAATGCTTACCTGGCGCTGGTTACAGATACAACGGCACAGAAGAACATTGTTGCGCTTAGTAACAACACGCTTGAAGTCAATGGTCTGCCGCGCGTGGCAATACCTGTTGGCAGGATGGCCCGGCTCAGCAAAGCCATTGAGTATCTGCAAAAGGGGCTTTCAATAAGCAAAGAAATGCACGCGCGCGATGTCATTCAGGGATGTTACCAAAACCTGGCAAAGGCCTACAAGCTGACCGGTGATTATAAAAGATCACTTGCCTCTTATGAAGACTACCTGGTGGTCAAAGATTCGATTTTCTCCAAAGAGAACGAGGAGAAACTGCTCAAGACAACTATGGAGTATGATTATGACAAAAAGCAAATTGCCGATAGCATGCAGCGGGTGGCATTTCAGCAAAAGAAAGACGCTGAGGCAACCTCGAAATTCAGGCACCAGCGCACCCTTACCTACATCGGGCTTGGCGGAACATTACTGCTGGCATGTCTTTCTTTTTTCATTGTTAAGGAGCGCCGGAAGTCTGAGAACCTGCTGCTTAACATTTTGCCTTCAGAAGTGGCTACAGAGCTAAAATCTAAAGGATATTCGAAAGCAAAACATTTCGACAATGTAACGGTATTATTTTCCGATTTCGTAAGTTTCACTACCGCCAGCGAGCGCCTCAGCCCCCAGGAATTGGTAGATGAGCTGCATGCCTGCTTCAAAGTTTTTGATGAAATAATGGTACGTCATCACGTTGAGAAAATAAAAACGATTGGTGATGCCTACCTGGCGGTATGCGGCTTGCCGGCTGCCGACAAAAATCATGCAGTGAACGCGGTAAATGCCGCAAACGAAATCGCTGTATTTATGCGCGACCGATACACAAAACTAGGAGATAAGACTTTTGAGGTGCGACTCGGGATTCATAGCGGTAACGTTGTCGCTGGCATTGTCGGGACCAGGAAATTCGCCTACGATATATGGGGCGACACGGTGAACACCGCCGCACGGATGGAGCAAAACGGCGAACCGGGAAAGGTCAATATTTCAGAAACAACATACCAGCTTGTGAAAGAAAAATTTGTATGCGAATACAGGGGTGAGATCGAGGCCAAAAACAAAGGGCATTTGAAAATGTACTTTGTCGGGGCTGTGATTGCTGCTTAGTGCAGCGCGGACCTGCTTGAGAAAATTACTCTGCGTAGCGTTTATCATACCGCACAAATAGAGCGATCCACAAGGACCTGGAAAGGCGTTGAAGTACCGGTTGCAAGAGAACGAGCAGTGCGGCATTTAGCCCTAGCCACCAGAAAACCCGGTTGTCCTTTACAGACATGCCAACAAAGTGCCACCACATGATAAAAGTGATGCCTGTAAATAAAACGGAGAGCGCATAGCTCACAAATCCGGTACCGAAATAGAACCCGGTTTGCAATTCATATTTCTGTCCGCATATCGGGCATGCCTCAGGCATTTGCATAGTGTTTCTCAGGTCATAGGGATTAGACGTGATGAATAGATTGCCCTGCCGGCAATGCGGGCACTTGTTGGTTAAAATACTTGTCAATAGCCCGGGATGGGAATGTTGAGTGCTCATATATCTATCATTTATACGTTGCCTGAAGCCTTTCTGAATTCTTCCGGCGTAACTTGTAAACACTTTTTAAAAAACTTGGTAAAATGTGAGTTATCGGCAAAATTGAGTTGAAGCGCGATTTCGGATATCGAAATGTCTGCGTTTATCAATAGCCTTTTCGCTTCAAGCAGTATTCTGTCCCTGATCACCTCGCCTGCTGGCCTGCCAAGCAGGTCTTTGCAGAGCGCATTAAGATGATTCGGCGTTATGTAGAGCATTGCTGCATATTCGCGCGGCAATCTTTTTTCAGCAAAGTATTTATCAACGAGTTTCCTGAAGTTGAATAGTACGGTCTGACCTTGCTGTGGCGCCTCAGGAACTGCATACTGTGGGCTTTTGCGGAATACAACAACAAACAACTCCAAAAGGCAGGCACGGATAATATCCAGGGATGCAGCGTCAGCAAGTTTAGCTTCATCAACGATCTTTTCAAATACAGTACTCGCTTCAGTACGGCCTTTGTTATCGAGCTGGCACACGCTATCGTGTGCTATGCCCCGGAAAAACGCGTATTTTTCAAGATAAGCGCCGTCCGACAGGAATGACCGGAACAGGTCTTCTGAAAAATTGACAACAAAACCGTCTACATGCCCCGAAAAGTGCCAACTATGCACCTGGCCGGGTATCATGAAGTATACCTGCCCGGCCCGGACATTGAATTGCTCAAAATCAATACTGTGGTAACCGCTGCCCTCTGTGAAAAATACAAGGTGATAAAATGAATGCCTGTGCGGCAAATTGAGGTTGGGGTGGTCTTTCAGATACGCGGCAAAAGGTTCTGCGATCACATCCCGGAGCTTATGTCCATGCCCGCTCAGTGAGCAGATATCATAAACCGGAATAATATTTTTTACCTTAGGCACGAAGCAAAGGTACCATAGATACAAATGCCTGCGTTGTAAAAACCGTATTAATATTTGTACTTTTTACTGATTTTATCGTTCCCGCCTTACAAACGAAATAGTAAACATTGATACATGGTCTAACGTTTTCTGCAATTACTACGTCTATACCACTAACAAACCAATTTTTTATGAAAAGATCATTGTTTTCAATTGCGCTTATCGGGATGGTCGCTGCGGCGTTAGTAGTCTCTTGCTCAAAAAGCTATAATTCGCACGGCACTATTGTGAGCGTACAAACCCAGACCCTCAACCAGCTCTTTGCAGGACTTCGCAGTACACCCCAGGGCCTGAGCGTTACAGCCGGACGGGACACTATCGTGTATGGAGCAAAAGGTACCATGCTGCACTTTTACGCCAATTCATTTAAAACCGCCGATGGCACCACTATTACGAGTGGTATCATCAATTTGCAACTTATAGAAATGTATAAGCCGGGCGACATGATCGCCAACCGTGCCACAACTATGGCCAATGGCCAGATACTGCAGAGCAGCGGGCAGGTCAAGCTCTCTGCATCGCAGGGCGGCATTGAGGTTTTTACTAACGGTTACGGCATTGGCTTCAAACATTCCACCTATTCCGGCGTCCCGATGGCACTTTTTTACGGCGCAACTGCCAACGCAGATTCTATTGCCACCTGGACACAAAGCGATACATCGCACCAGGCCAATGTTGCGCTCGGCACAACCATAGACTCTGCAGGCGGTGGCGGCGGTGGTGGCGGAATATCAGGTACCGAGGTGTTTTTCTACTTCGATACTTGTTCCAGCTTCACACTCGCAAACTGCGACTGGTTCTATGACAACGATTCGCCTAAGACATCTGTAAGTGTGGTACTTCCCGATACCAGCTACAACCCCACGAATACACAGGTATTCCTTGTGTTGCCCAATATTAATCGCTGGGGAGGCGCAACCGATACCTTTACTGCAGTAATGAGCAATGATGGCGGCTACGGTAGTACGGCATACAATGCATCAACTAATACAATAAACATCTTAAGCGAAGGGAACGTCAGCATTGTACCTGCGGGACTCAGTTACAAATTAGTGGCCATTACCAATAAGAACGGGCAATACTACTATTGGGAAACGTCGGGAGTAGTTCCTCATAGTGGCATAAACGTTCACGCCGTGCTCGCTACCGATACGCAGTCAGATATATTGGCGCGAATGCAGGGATTGTAACATGTTTAGATTTTTTGAATGAATTGAGCTCCCGCTTTCGGGGGCTTTTTCATTTTATTCAGGGCCGATTAGACATCGTTCCTTTTGCTATAAAACAGCTAGTAAAGCCATTCTACACCTTATTCACACTAACTAACAGGTTATCAACATGTATTTAGCCGCCTTGCAACGACAATTCATGTCCATAGTCAATACAGTAAAGGTTTTCAGGCAATATATCAACCTGTGGATAAATATGTCGTATTAATTGTGTGGAAATAAGTGGGAAAATGTGTTATTTTGTGGAGGTAATTGTTTTTATAGCCTGCAAACACACAAATGACCAGCTTTCTCGGTGAATATGAAGTAGCAATTGACGCTAAGGGGCGTTTCTTACTACCGTCGGGATTCCGGAAGCAACTCGCTGAAGGGATGGGGGAGAAGTTTGTCATAAACCGTGGCTTTGAGAATTGCCTTTCGATATACACCATGGACACATGGAATGCGATAAGCGAAAAGATAAACCGGCTGAACGATTTCAAACCAAACGTAAGAGAGTTCAAGAGATTATTCCTGAATGGTGCAACGATAGTGGAAGTAGATAGTGCGGACCGCATACTGCTGCCAAAACCCCTGCAGGAGTTTGCAGGTATAAAGAAAGATGCAGTGTTGAGTGCGCAGGGCAATAAAGTGGAATTGTGGGATAAAGATAACTATTATAATTATCTCCGTGAGCGTGTTGGCGGTTTCAGCAGGCTGGCGGAAGAAGTGGCAAATGATTTCGGGAACCCATTTGAAAATCTTTAAAATGGGCGCACCCGGTTTTTACCACACAACAGTTCTTTTACATGAGGCAATAGATGGTTTGGCGATAAAGGAAAATGGGGTCTATGTAGATGCCACTTTTGGTGGTGGCGGACATAGCAGGCTGATACTTGAGAAGCTGGGGCCGCAAGGAAAGCTGATAGCGTTCGATCAGGATGCAGATGCCTGGAAGAACAAACCAGATGATGCCCGGCTGATACCAGTGACAGAGAACTTTAAATACCTGAGGCGGTTTTTACGGTTGCACGGTTACAACGAGGTCGACGGGATTTTGGCAGATCTTGGAGTAAGCTCTTTCCAGTTTGATACCGCAGAGCGGGGTTTTTCGATACGCTTCGACGGGCCGCTGGATATGCGGATGGACAAACGGTCGGAGCTGACGGCAGCGGAGATACTGCGGACATATAACGAACAGCAATTGCATACGCTCTTTGAACAATACGGTGAGGTGCGCAATTCGAAAGAACTGGCTAAGCACATTGCAGGACAACGCAAGGGGCGCACAGTGCAGACGATAGAGGGATTGAAAGCAATGCTGGGGCCGGTTATACGGGGCAACCCCAACAAATACCTGGCACAGGTGTTCCAGGCGCTGAGGATAGAGGTGAATGATGAGCTGGGAGCGCTGAAAGAATTTTTGCAGCAGGCAGCAATAAGCCTGAAGCCGGGTGGCAGACTAAGTGTGATATCGTTTCACTCGCTGGAAGACAGGATAGTGAAGCACTATATAAAACGGGGGCGATGGGATGAGGCAGGTGAATATGAAGAGGCGATAGTGCCGTTGTTACGGCCGGTGAATGCGAAGTCGATAGAGCCAGGAGCGGAAGAAATAAAGAACAATCCACGCTCGCGGAGCGCAAGATTAAGAATAGCGGAAAAGATATGACCTGCATGACAGGCTTGATTATAAAGTAGTATGAGTAACGGGGAGCAGATAGGTCAGCAGCAGGAAGCGCTGACGCCCGCACAGCGGGTTAGGAACGACTGGCGGTCGTTAGTGGAAAAAGTATCCTATAAAGCGATAGTCAATAATATTCCTTTCCTGGCATTTATAGCCCTTCTATGCGTGTTGTATATCAGCAACAGCCATCGTGCTATTGATATGCAGCGGGAGATAAATGCCCAGAATAAAATATTAAAGGAACTGCGGTGGAAGTATATGGACACCAAGTCGCAGCTGATGTATGTAAAGACGGAAACACAGGTAATAAGGAATGCGGAAAAATTGGGACTAAAGCCATCCCTGCTTCCGGCGTATAAAATCAAGAAGTAACAGAGATTGAAGGGTTAAAAAGATAAAATGATAAAAAGTTGCCAAGCAGTAGGAAACAGACTTACGACTTACGACTTATGACTTACGACTAGAAATGGATATTAAGAAAGACATACGGTTCAGGGTGTACATCGCTTTTACATGCATTTGCGTGTTTGGCCTTGCTATCATCATAAAAGCCGCTATGATCCAGGTGAAAGAAGGGCCCAGGCTTCGCGCTATGGCACGCGAAATGCATACGCGTTTCGATACGCTGCTGGCCGAGCGCGGAAACATTTACAATGAAGACGGGGTATTGCTTAGCTCATCTATACCCGAGTTTGATGTGCATATCGATTTCTCCGTAATGGACTCAAGTCTCTTCTCAAAGAATATCGACTCACTCTCCCGTTGTGTGTCCCGCTTATTCGGCGACAGGTCTGCGGATCAATACAAAGAAGAATTTGTGCGTGCGTATAATGAAGAAGACAAGTACTACCTCCTGGGCCACAAACTGAAATATTACCAATACGAAGCGCTTCGCTCTTTCCCTATTTTCAACAAAGGAAAGGGCTATGGGGGTTTCATTGAAGATTCAAAAGAAAAACGTACTACCCCTTATGAACTCCTCGCAAAGCGTGTGATCGGAGAATTCAGGGACAGCAATATAACCGGGCTTGAAGCAAAGTACAACCACGAGTTGCTCGGCGAGAACGGCCGTCGCGTGGTACAGAAAAGTACCGGCAATGTGTGGGTGCCCATAGAAGGTTCAGAAGTAGACCCTGTAAATGGCGAGGACATTGTTACTACCATAGATATAAACGTACAGGACGTAGCCGAGCACGCCCTTATGAGCATACTCGAAAAATATGAATGCCTGTACGGTACCTGCATCGTCATGGAAGTGAAGACTGGTAAGATCCGCACCCTGGTAAACCTCGGCAGGCAGAAGGATGGCAGCTACTGGGAAGACTACAACTACGCAATGAGCCCTACCGAACCTGGCTCTACCTTCAAACTGGTAACTCTGTTGTCGCTGCTCAATGATAAGCTGACCAATGTAGACAACATAATAGACGCAGAAGGTGGCGCCATTCGCTTTGGCAATGACGTGATGAAGGACTCGCACCTTGGGCTGCACGCTATGCCTATATGGAAGGCATACGCAGAGTCAAGCAATGCAGCGTTCGCAAAACTAGCCTTCACTTACTACAGGGACAATCCGGCAAAATTCACCGACCACCTGAAGGCGCTGCACCTCGACAAACCAACAGGTATAGACCTCATAGGTGAGCGTCCAACGCATATCATCCTGCCGGGGTCAAAGGAGTGGAGCAATACGTCCCTTCCCTGGATGGCCGCCGGCTACAACGTGCAGATCACGCCATTGCATACCTGCATGTTGTATAATTCTATTGCCAACAATGGTAAGATGATGAAGCCTTACCTGGTAAGCGCCATCAAGGAATACGGCAAGGATGTAAAAACTTTTGAACCAACCGAAATAGAGCAGGTGGGTGATTCTACTACCGTAGCACAAATACAGAAGTGTATGCGCGCTGTGGTAACTGAAGGTACCGCAAAGGGCATCGAGTCTCCATACTATACCATGGCAGGTAAAACGGGTACAGCCCAGGTAGCGGATAAAGGCATCCGGTATACCGACGGTGTTTACCAGGGTTCATTCGTTGGCTTCCTTCCTGCCGATCAACCCAAGTATACAATTTGTGTGGTGATCAGGACCAAGCCGCATTCTGCTGCTTATTATGGTGGTGCGATCGCGGCACCTGTGTTCAGGATGGTGGCCGACAAAATATTCTCAGAGAACATTGGCGCATGGGCCGGACCGCTCGACAGCCTTGCTAAGAACGGCCATGGGAGCATGCCTGCAAAAGCGGCCACTACACGCAACTACCGGGTAATGCTGAACGCCCTGCAGAAACATATGCCGCTGCCAACAGAAGATATCAACAGGATGATGGAGCTTAAAACAGATTCAAATAAGCACATAACCGTTACTGCGAAGAAGATATTCCGAAACATTATGCCGGATGTTACAGGCATGGGTGTAAAAGATGCGGTCTACATGCTGGAGGCAAGTGGCCTGCAGGTAACAGTACAGGGAAAAGGGAAAGTGCGAGGGCAATCAATAACACCTGGAACGATAATAAGTAAAGGACAAAGTATAATACTACAGTTAAGTTAATGCAGAAGCTGAGCGACATATTGGTAAATGTGAACCCGGTGCAAACCCGCGGAGAGATGACTACGCCCATCAGCAGCGTATGCATAGACTCCCGCAAGGCCGCCGCCGGCAGTGCATTCATTGCTGTGCGCGGTACATTATCAGATGGGCATGCATTTATAGAAAAGGCAATAGAACAAGGCGCCTCAGCGATCGTATGTGAGCAAATGCCTGGAGCACAAAAAGAAGGGGTTACATATATACAGGTAAAAGACAGCGCGGAAACGGCAGGCATCATGGCCGATGCTTTTTACGGCTACCCATCGCAACAGATCAAAGTAGTGGGTATCACGGGCACGAACGGCAAAACAACAACGGCAACACTTCTATACAAACTTTTCGAAGCGCTGGGGCATAAAAGCGGACTGCTCTCAACCGTACAGAATCATATTCACGATAAAGTAGTAGAAGCAACGCACACAACACCAGATTCGGTTTCTATACATGGCCTGTTGAGGGAAATGGTGGACGCCGGCTGCACTTACGCCTTTATGGAGGTAAGCTCTCATGCTATACACCAGCGGCGTATTGCAGGTATCAGGTTCGCCGGCGGTGTATTTACAAATATCACCCACGACCATCTCGACTACCACAAAACATTTGATGAATACATACGCGTAAAGAAGAGCTTTTTCGATGACCTGCCCACAAACGCATTTGCACTTACTAATGCCGACGACAAGCGCGGAATTGTAATGCTGCAGAATACAAAGGCAGACAAGCAGACCTACAGCCTGCGTATGCCGGCTACGATCAAGGGTAAGGTGCTGGAAAATAATCTTACCGGCTTGTTCATGAATGTAGACGGGCAGGATGTGCATTTCAGGCTCATCGGCACATTCAACGCCTACAACCTGCTCGCAGTATATGGGGCGGCAAGGGCATTGGGCCAGGATAAAATGGAAGTGCTTGCAGTACTTAGCGGCCTGCAAGGCGCAGTAGGGCGTTTCGAAACATACCTCTCTCCAAAAGATAAGATATTGGGTATAGTTGACTATGCGCACAGCCCCGATGCGCTCATAAATGTGCTCGCTACGATCAATCAACTGCGCACAGACGGCCAGCAATTGATAACTGTTGCTGGTTGCGGCGGGGACCGTGATAAAACCAAGCGCCCGATAATGGCGCAGGTAGTTTGC